>WFQT01000169.1 GCA_015486895.1 Anaerolineae bacterium | reverse complement strand
GTATAGCGGTTTCTGCGCCGGGATCGGCTTCGCATCGGGATTGCTTGGCGTGGGCGGGTTGGTCAGTGGCCTTGCCAGGTCGGCCTGCCAGCGCTGCGGCGTCATGAAAATGTCGTAAGGCTTTGGATTGTATTCCCCCTCGTGTGCCGGATTGGTGGCCGCAAAGAGAAAATAAGCGCCTGTAGGATCCACAATGCCTGCGATTTTTGCCTGGTACGGGTGTGGCATCTGGTCGAAGTTGACAGCGACTGTATCGCCAATGTTCACCCCCAGGGCATTTGCTGCTGCCTGGCTGATGAGTAAACCTGATGAATCCGCCCGGCCGCGGAGCAGGCGCAGCGCTTTGAATGTCTGATAGTAAGAAGGGTTCAAGACGAATACTTTTCCCGCTGGGGTAGTTTGAGTACCGCTGGGGAGCGCGAGGCTTGTGAAATCGGCGATGATTACCGGTTCCACCTGGGTAACAAAGGGTTCTTTCCGGAGCGCATTTATGACTGGCGTCATATCCGGCTTTGCCAGCGTAGAACGCACCTGCATGTCCACGGGTACAGGCTTAACGGCGGCCTGGGTCATGCGGTCTGCTGAGGCATCGACGAAAAAGAGGATGCTGGAGAAAAGGCCTACAGCCAAGACCAGGCCGAACAGATAGGTCAACGTGCGACGTCCATTGCGTAGCAGAAGTTTTAAGGCATAGTCAAGGTAAGGTGTCATCTGTCCCCTCCTTAATCTATCTCGATTTGCCCATCGCGCATATGCACTGTGCGGCGGGCGCGGGCGGCATCTTCCGGAGCGTGGGTAACCATGACCAAGGTAACGCGTTCGGTGCGGTTCAAGTCGGCCAACAAGTCCATAATCTCGGCTGCGGTGGCGCTATCCAGGTTGCCAGTGGGCTCGTCGGCCAGGATCAAGTTGGGGTTGTTTGCCAGGGCCCGGGCTATCGCCACACGTTGTTTCTGTCCGCCGGAGAGCTCGTCCGGCAGGAAATCCGCTTTATCGACCAGCCCAACCCTCGCCAACAGGTCGACCGAGCGCAGATGACGCTCGGGCTCAGGAACGCCCGCGAGCACCAATGGGAACTCCACATTCTCGGCCGCGGTAAGGTCCACCAGCAAATCGTATGACTGGAATACGAATCCGATGTGCTGCCGTCGCAAGCGAGCACGATCGCGTTCGTTTAGCTTGAAGATATCTTGCCCTTCCACGAAAACCTGGCCTGCCGAAGGCTTCATCAGGCCACCTGCAATACTGAGAAGCGTACTCTTGCCGCAGCCGCTGGGGCCGACGATGGCAACGAATTCACCACGTTCAACCTTCATGTCGATGCCCCGCAGAGCATGGATGGTGACACCATTCATATGGTAGGATTTTGTCAGATTCTTAGTGTGTAAGACGAACTCACCCATCAGATTCCTCCGTGATAATCAATCCATCGTCGATGTGTAAAACCCGCTGTGCGCGCGCTGCCACCCGGCGGTTGTGCGTGACGACCAGCAAAGACATCTGTTGCTCTTCATGTAGGCGCTTGAGCAAGTCCATGACCTGCTGAGTGGTTTCGGTATCCAGCTCTCCTGTCAATTCATCTGCGAGCAGTGAATCGGGTTCATTGACCAGGGCGATGGCAATGCCCACCCGTTGTGCCTCGCCGCCGGAGAGCTGGTTGACTTTGTGGTGCAGGCGTTCGCCCAGGCCAAGATCGGTGAGCAATTGGGTGGCGCGCTGGCATGCCTTGTCCACGGAAACACCGTTCCAGGTCATAGGGAGCATCACGTTTTCGAGAGCGGTCAGGAAGGGAATCAGGTTGCCCGTCTGGAAGACGAGGCCGATATGTTGACGCCGATAGGCGGCGCGCTCGGATTCGTTCATGTGCGCGATGTCCTGCCCCTTCAAAATGACCCGGCCGGCGCTGGGCGTATCCAGTCCGCCGATCAGGTTCAGTAGTGTGGTCTTGCCAGCACCGGAACGTCCCTGGATGGCGACAAATTCGCTTGGTTTCACATCCAGCGCCGCACCCTGCAAGGCGACAGTTTCCACGTCGCTTTCCTTGTATATCTTGAACACCCGTAGCACGGAAAGCAAAGCGCCTCCGGCGTCGAAGAATCGATGAGTACGTCTTGCTGTCATGGTGTATCTCCTTGTTACTTCTTCCAGGCGAATCCGACCAATATCTTATCAAAGACCTCTGTCAAGTCGCCGTAAAAGGCATAGGGGGCAACAAAAGTGACGTGACCCAACTTACCGGTGGGTCCGCCACCGATGAAAACCTGGCTGGCGATGAAGCGCAAATGCTTACCGGTCACCGGGTTAGTCCCAGCCTCGTACTCGTAGATCAGGCTGGCGGCAGGCAAGCCGTGAACATCGCCCTTTTGCAAGCCCAGCCTCCTGTAGCCAGTGGCGCCGTTGGCTTTGGATGCATCCAGTGCCTGAGCGGCCTGGCCCGGGGTCTCGCCGCCGGCTGGGATGACTTCGGCCTCGGCGTACCATTTTTCTTGGGTGGAGCGCAGGCTGTTTGGCACCTTGCCGGGTCCTTGCTTCCATTTGTCCACGAAGAGGATGCTGAACTGCCCTTTGGGGCCAAGAGCTCGGACCATGCGTTCCTCGCCAAGCTGGGAAAGGGCGGGGTCGTTGCTTGCTGGCGCGGGCGGCAGTCCGCCGGGATTAGTCAGTGTCGGGCCGCGCGGGGCCTCCGCACCTTTACCTCCTTCACCACCTCCTCCCTCACCACCAGGTTTTTCCGGATTGGTCGAAGGGTTTGCAGGAGCCGGAGGCAGCTCGTTGGAGTTGGCCGAAGCAGGGCCGTTCGATGCCGCTGCGCCACCGTTCCCTTTACCGCTGCCTCCTCTTTTGGTGGCGGGGCTTGCCGGAACCGAGGTGGTAGCAGAAGCGGAAGAAGTGGCTTGCCTGGGCGTGTGCTGCGCACAAGCTGCCAGCACTACTCCAGCGATAAGCACCGGGGTTAGCAGGGTACCGAGTTTTTGTTTCATTTTTTGCCTCCTCTATTTCTCATCTTGGATTGGTGTAAGAGAATGCTGTAACCAATGCGCGGTGGTCTACTCACAGGGATAATCGCAAGCAAGTCCGGCTACCCCCTTACTGCCGGAGCTTATCTGCTACCGTTTGGCTTCCCGTCGGCCGGCCGTTTTTGTTGGCGGGCGTGACGTAGAAGAAATCGCGCCAGAACCGTTTCAAATAACGCCCATCATTTTGATATTTCATCGCCCTGAATAGCGGAGCGGTTCGCAGCAGACCATTATTGCACCCGATAGCATCAAAGTGGACCCAGTACTTATTTATGTCCAACTGCATGGCCTGATAGGCCCCGACTGCGGAGAGGGTTCTCGCCAGCACAGGCAGCGTGAGGTAATCCCCTGCAACGTAATAGAGAGTTCGTCCGTCCTTACTGATTCCTAGGGCAGAGCGCGAGACAGCTATTGCTCCCTTTACGGTAATTCCCCAGTCTTTGGGGGCGTAATCAGCTGTATGAGGGTTGATTTTTCCGTTGTGAATTACGAGTGGGCCGTTCTGCCTCCACACTGAAATATCCGGCGTCGACTTAATCTCAGTTCCCCACATTCCAATGCGAACATGGCCATTTTTGTATATTGCCACCGTTCCCAGGCCCTGCCGAGGTGGTAGCACGGTAACACCATGTACCATGACTCCAAAATGTCCGTGGCGGGCTTTGAATCCGCCGTTGAACACGGCAATCAGGCGACCGCATCGGAAATCCTGAGGGGGGATACGCCCCGGGCGCTGAATTTTCACCCTTGAGAATGGTTCTTTTGTGCCAAGGACAAAATGCAGCCTTATCGCCTTAAGATCAAAAGCGATGATACCGGCTGTGGCGTACGGGCGCCTGGGGTCAGGATGTAAGAAAGCGCGATATGCAATCACTCGACCTATAGGTTCGCGTAGATAAACCGCCCATTGCCCTTCTCCGGATTGATGGTTGTCCATCGTTTTTATTGGCGGGAGCGACCATGCTGGTGGCGCAGCAGGCGTTGGCAGTGGCCTCGGCGTAAGGATAAAGGTGGGTACTACCATTGGCAGGGAAGGTGTCTCTACCGACTTTGATGCTGTCTCTTATACACATCTGACG
>WFQT01000168.1 GCA_015486895.1 Anaerolineae bacterium | reverse complement strand
GTGTTGCTCCCCCCAAGGTTGGGGGATAGGGGGCGTTTTCATCCTCTGTAGTGCGCCTGTCTGCGTGCCCGCACAGGCAGGCTGCGGGCTCACGATGACTCCCTTGTCGAAAGCCATGCTAAAACTTTTGCTGCTATCGCTTTTTCCCCATCCAAGGTCAAGTGAATGCCGTCCCCAGCCAGTATGGAGGGCCCTTGAGCGGCCAAAATGCTGCGAACATCTAGCAAGTGCACGTCTGGTTTTGCGGCGGCGAACCGGCGTATCGCTTCCGCATAACGTTCATGGGTTTGAAGCTGTCGCCGACGCAATTCGACAGGCCATTCTGGGTGAAAGTTATCATCGATAGGCGTTGGTGTCAACAGGAGCAGCCGTGCGTTCATCCGGCGGGCTGCACGGCGAAAACGTCCTAACAGGTAGCGGAAATGGCGCAGTGGCAAACGGGGTTCTATTACTACATCTGGAATTACGCGCCGGGGATGCAGATGGTACCATGCCCATGCTAACGGCCCGAAGCGGCGTAAGTCTAATAGGATAGCCGTCCAGTCGTCGGCCGCGCTGCGGTGGAAGTAGCCATCATTCAGCCCATAGGCTAAGCAGACAATCCGGGGCTGACAATTACGCATCCGTTTCCATTTTTGCCAGCCGCCCCAGAGAGTCTCGCCAGGGGTGGAGTGGTTGAGCAACTGCCAGCCATGGGGCAAGGCGCCGTTCACCAAGGTCGGCCAGCCGCTTCCTGCCGGCAGTCCAAACCCTGCGGCGATGGAATCACCTAAAACCAATATGGTTTTCTTCTCGGTCATGTATTTGCGCATCGCCTCAATGTTTAATACCTTACCCGCGAAATCCTTGTACACGGTGCCAGAAAATGAACCACAGATGACATGGATTACACAGATTAGATAAAACAAAAAGCCGTGAAATCTGTGCGATCAGTAGGGTACACGACTTCCAAATTCTCCCGGTCAGAAACACCTGGCCCGGGGGATGGCCAAGTGAATATATATCGTCAATAGATGAAAGCACCCAGAACGGCGGCTGCAACAATGATCCAGGCTGGGTGGATGTTGAGAAAGACAGTAGCCACAAAGGCGGCAACACCAATGAGGAAGGTGCTGGCGTTAGTGATGGATTTTGGCCAGAAGCTGTAGATGACCACGAAGAAAAGGGCCACTACCACAGGGCGCACTGCTTTCAAGGCCCCGGCCACCCGGGGGTCGTCCTTCACCTGCAGGAAAATTATGCCTAATAGGACCATAAGCAGGAAAGATGGCAACACGACGCTGATAGCGCCAACGAAAGCTCCGCCCCAGCCGGCCAGCTTGTAGCCAACAAAAGCACAGATTTTCGGGGCGATGGGCCCGGGCAATGTATTTCCCAACGCTACTGTGTCTACGAACTCCGTCATGTTCATCCAATGATGAATGTCCACCACTTCTTCTTGGATGAGAGGGATCATGGCGGGGCCGCCACCGTATCCTACGAGGCCGATCTTCACGAATGAGATAAACAGTTGCCAAAGTATGCTCATGATGGTGCCAATCCTTTTTGCAATGTGCGTCGCCGGCTAATTTTGATCAAACTGTGCATTCTCGGACGGTATTGATCACGTCTCGCAGCATGGCAGAGGCGCTGGGAGTTGGTGTACGCTCGTTGATTTTGGCGTAGAGGGTCTCAAACAGGTCCGTTTCTACTTCTATGCCCATCTCCCAGCCGTTGACTGAGGCGAGGAAATCGTTTTTAGATAGCCAGCGCGGATACACAGAGAGTGCGTAATCATCCTGCTGCCAGATGGCACTGGCAACCAGTTTGATTACCATGTCACTTTGTCGGGCAGCGATGATTTGATCTAAGCCGATGCCGATAATTCCTGTTGTTTCTACATCGTTTAGGGTGACGTGCAAACCCAAAGCAGCGTTGGCAATAATGACTAATTTCGCGGCGGCATCCTTGCCGCTTACATCTTGCATGGAATCGGTTTCGGCGATTCCTTTTTCCTCTGCTTCCTTTAGGGCATCAATGAAAGGGTTATTGCTCTCTGTCAATCGGGTGAGGATGTAATTAGTCGTGCTGTTCAGGATGCCTTGGAAACGGGTCAAGCGCGCACCAATCAATTCTCGACATAAGAGGTTAATCACGGGCAACCCGCCGCCCACGGTGCCGCTGAAGGCGAGGTGCCCGCCGTAGGCTTCGGCCAAGGCGTTCAGCTCGTGATAGGCTAAAGCGATGGGACCTTTGTTGGCGGAGATAACGCTTTTGCCCAGCCGCAATGTCTGCCGCTCTAAATCGAGCCCCGGTTCACCGGTTTTGAAATTACTGGGCGCTGCATCTAAAAGGAAATCCGCATCTGACGTGGGCACCATTTCTGTGACGTCAACCTGTCGGCCACCGGGGGCGGTGGCTGCACTGTTGCCGGCGGCTTTATGTTGTAGAAGGACTGCAATGTCGAAGCCGTCCTTATTAATGGCAGCCCCGTGGCTGTCGGCAACTGCCACCAATTTGATCTGCAATTGATACCATTGCTTTAGTCTATTACGGCTTGTTAGCACGGCATGCAAGAAATGCCGGCCAATGTTACCTAGCCCTAAAAGTGCTATGCGAATTTCTTGTTGTGTCATGTTGTCTTCTCCCCAGGAGGTTATTGTAAATCCATGGCGACGGCAATTTCATCGCAATGGTGGAATTTCGGACAGTAAACGCATTCACTCCACACTTTTGGGGAAAGGGCCCAGCGGTCTACGATGCGGAAGCCCAATCGCCGGAAGAAATCTGGCCGTAACGTCAAGGCTACCACCTGGGTGGCGCCTATGGCTCGCGCCCGTTCTACCAGTGCTGTGACAATTTTACTGCCAATGCCCTGCCCGGCAAAATGCTCACTCACGGCTAAGGAACGGATTTCGACCATGTGGGGCGTTAGGAAAGCTAAGGATCCACAGCCGGCTAATTGGTCATCTGCGCTAACAACCAAGAAGTGTTTAACCTGGCTGAGGATGGCCTCTGGGGAGCGATGCAGCATGAGGTTTTGGTCGGCGTAATAGTTTATCAAAGTCGCCATGGATGGCACGTCTTCCGGCAAGGCGGGCCGGATGACAACCGCACTCGTTGTTTGGGCTATCGCACCCTTAGAACTGCGCCAGGATGGTTGCAAAGCGGTCAACTGCTTCATCGATTTCGTCCTTGTTGATGATGAGAGGAGGCACGAAGCGCACAACTTGCTTGCCGGCACTGACAATCAATAAGCCGTGTTGATAACCGGCTTGCACCACTTCTGTAGCAGGCATGTCTAATTTTACGCCTAACATTAACCCGCGGCCGCGCACTTCCTGGATGTGAGGCGAGGCAATGGCACGTAGCCGGGCGGCGAAATGTTCCCCTTTCTCGCGTACAGATTGTAAGAAGGCAGGTTCGGATATCCGACGCACGATTGCCTCCGCTACGGTGGTGACGAAAACACCGCCGGCGAAAGTGCTGCCGTGATCTCCGGGTGCCATGGCAGCGGCTACGGCTTCGGTAACCAGCACGGCGCCAATGGGCAGCCCGCCGGCTAATGGCTTGGCTGCAGTAAGGATATCTGGGGTCACGCCGTATCCTTGGTGTGCCCAGAGGTAGCCTGTCCGGCCGACGCCGCATTGTATCTCGTCGAAAATTAGCAGTGCCTGATGGCGGTTGCAAAGGTCTCGTAATCCTTGTAGGAATTCTACTTTCGCCGGGTGGATGCCTCCCTCTCCTTGCACAGGTTCCACGATGACCGCTGCGACCTGGTCATCGATGGTTTCGGCAGCGCTGTTGATGTCATTAAAGGTGGCAAGGCGCACTCCCGGCATTAGTGGTCGGAAAGGGGCCTGGTATGCTTCTCGTGGCGTGGCGGCCAGGGTTCCGAAGAGCCGGCCATGGAAGGCGCCACTGAAGGCAACGATGTCAGTTTTCCCCTCGCCAAAGTGTGTGCGGGCGTATTTGCGGGCGAACTTGAAGGCGCTTTCGTTGGCCTCGGCCCCGGAATTGGCATAGTGCACCCGGTCGGCGAAGCTTGTTTCCGTTAAAAGTTTGGCCAGCTTAGCGTGAGGAGCGGTGTGGTATAGGTTTGAGACGTGTACCAGGCCGGTGGCTGCTTCTCGCATCAGGGCCACTAACTGCGGGTCGGCGTAGCCTAAGGCATTGACGGCAATGCCGGCCACCATGTCTAAATAGGCGTTGCCGTCACTGTCGTATAACGTGCATCCCCGGCCTCGTTCCAGTACGAAGTCAGGCCGGCGGTAAACTTGAACAACGTAGTCGTGTTCCCAGTGGATAGTCTGTTTTTTGTCCATGCTCGTTTCTCCTCCTATTTTGGTAACTACCAAGGTATCCTTGTTCTCAACCACAGATTACACTGACTTTTGCAGATGAAAAACTAACAATCCGTGGTTGAATCCAGAGCACAAAAGGGTTGCTTTCTGAGGTGCCTTAGCAGTTACGTGTTTTGTAACTATGCAGCCATGATGATACTAAAATAAAATTCTGTGAAAATCTGTGGCTAAAACCCAAAACGCTATTCTCCAGTATGATATTCCAGCGATGTGCCGGGCTCCCGATCTGGTCTACGCGTGCTGAGCGACGATGACCGTCCCCCGGTCGCTGGCTAATCCTTCCAGGTTGGTAATCGTAGCTTTCCCGACGCCATGGCGCACCGCCGTCACGGCAGAACGCACCTTGGGAATCATGCCGCCGGTAATATATTCCTCGGCAATCCATCGTTCTACTTTGTTAGCCATGGCTGTGACTAATGGTTGCCCCGAAATGAGCAACCCCGGCACGTTGGTCAGAAAAATGAGTTGGTCAGCTTTCAGGGCGGCGGCCACGGCGCTGGCAGCGTGATCGGCGTTGACATTATAATGATGGCCGTTGGGACCGATAGAAACGGGAGAGACGACCGGTGTCATGCCCCATGCTAATAATTGGTGCAAGAGCGCCGGTTCAACGGCAACGATTTCTCCCACCCAGCCTAAATCGCCGTGGGGATGGGTCATTTTGCGCACGGAGATCAGACGATTATCGACGCCACTGAGACCCACTGCCGGCACTCCTGCTTGCAGCAGATGGGCTACGACGTGCTTATTTATCAGGCCGGAGAGCACTGCTTCGACGATTTCAATGCTCACATCATCAGTAACCCGTAGCCCTTCTACGTAGCGAGAACGCAGCCCGAAGGTTTCCTGCCACGCTTGCACCTTTTTGCCCCCACCATGGATAATGACAACGGCGATGTTCTCCTCGTGCCAATGGCTTACGGTTTGCATCAGTCCGCCCATGAAGGTAGGATCGTTCAGCTCGTTGCCACCGACTTTGAGAACGAAGGTTTTCGCAGTCATAATGTACCCTCTAAAGCAGTCCGGTTGTTTCTGGCAGGTCAAATGCGATATTCATGTTCTGCACTGCTTGGCCGGAAGCGCCTTTTAACAGGTTGTCAATGCTGGTGGTGATAATAAACTGGCCGGGGCGCACCGGATGGATACCGATTGCGCAGCGGTTGCTACCCACTGTATGCTGCAGTGTAGCGGCTTCGCCCGCTGGCAGCAGGTGAATGAATGGTTCTCCGGCGTATGTGTCGGCGTACAATTCGCGGAAGCTGCCCTCCGTCAGCTCGGCGGGGACGTTGACGTAGATCGTGGAGAGGATACCCCGGCTTACTGGCAACAGGTGCGGCGAAAAGGTCACCCTAAATGTCTGCGCCGGAGCCATTTCCGCCAACAATTGTTCTACTTCGGCTATGTGGCGGTGCTGGTAGCCGATGCTATACGGTTTTATGTTCTCGTTGACGGTTACGAAATGCGTGCGTGCTTTCGGCGTTTTCCCGGCGCCGGAGGCACCACTTTTGCTATCGATGATGATGTCTGGCCCTAACCAACCTTTTTTCGCTAACGGATAAAGGGCTAAGTTGATGCTTGTGGGGTAACAGCCTGGGTTAGCAATGAGCTTAGCGCTGCGGATTAGCGGACGATACACTTCTGGAAGACCATATACCGCTTCGGACAGTAATCTTTCGTAGCGATGGGGCGTGTTGTACCAGCGCTGGTAGATGGCCGGGTCTTTTAAGCGAAAATCGGCGCTCAAGTCGATGGCGGTGGCGCCGGCAGCTCGTACCTGGGCAACTTTTTCCTGGGAAGCAGCATGGGGCAGACAGAGAAAGACGGCGTCAGCCGCATCTAAGCCCACTTTGGCGATGGGCTGTAGGCGGTCATCGTACACGGTGGGGTAAATTGCGTTGAGCCTTTGCCCGGCGTAGCTATCCGATGTCAGCCAGACGATTTCCGCTGCCGGATGGCGGTGGATTATTTTGACCAGCTCATAGCCTGTAAAGCCGGTGGCGCCTATTATGCCGATTTTCAGAGTCATGATGTCTCCTTATAGGGGATGGAACTAGTTAAGGTTAAAGGGATCAAATTGGGCAACAAAAAAAGCCCTCCGCCTGGAGAGCTTTTAGAGCTAGTTCAATGTCATCTTTGCCATCGAAGCCGCGTCATGCTGTCCAGACAAGCTGGTCTGGTATTTTGCGCGGGCTCCTCAGTTTGATGCTAATAAATAACGTTGTCATGATGATCCTTGCGTCGGCAAATATCAATTAAGCATACATCGTTTTCGTGCTGCTGTCAAATGACCCATTCCGTGATAATTAGGCCTCATCATAGAATCCCGGCGCTGACCGCTGAACTTGTTGCCCAGGATTTCATTCCTGGTGCGGCAATGGTTTGCCTGGCCAGGCAGCCTTTAACCGTTTGTATGTGTCTGACAACAGTTCGGGGATGTTGCGCGTGTTGGCAATGATGGTCATGAAGTTGGAGTCAGCGGTCCAGCGCGGTACCACGTGGACATGGACGTGGGCGCTGATGCCGGCGCCTGCTTCCTGGCCGATATTGACACCGATATTAAAGCCGTCTGGCCTCATGACTTGTCGCAAAGTAGCCATGCTTTGATTGATAAGGTTGGCGATTTCTAAAAGGGTCTCCGGCGGCAGCTCTTCTAAGGTCGGTACGTGTTGATAGGGGATGACCAACAGGTGACCATTGTTATATGGGTAGAGATTCAAAGCTACAAAGGCATGCTCGCCGCGGTAAACGACCATTTCTTCGTCGTCGTTGCCGACGGCGATTTTGTTGCAGAAAACGCACCCTGATTGTGCTTTGGTTGTGCGTTTGATGTAAGCGAGGCGCCATGGATTCCAGAGGTAGCGCATAACTTTCTTCTCCGTGATGCATGTTTTTCGCCGGCTATTTGACCTCCCATAATGGCCGTAGTATACTGCTCTCCACGGCAAATGGACAATCTCGTAGCGCTCTGAGCGCGTAGTTTGTGTTATATTCGCTGCAGGGCCGACCTCTCCTCAGGGCCTTGCTGCGCTCGGTCTTTTCTCTCTCCGAGCCGGGAAGGGGGGAGAGGTCATATTGAGAAATCCGCCCATACAAGGCTGGCATCGGCATTTCTACATCCGAATGGATAACGCTTGACCGACGCTCCCTTCTCCTCTATAATGTATCTCTGTGTAAATTCGCCAAGAAAAGGAATGTGACTATGACCATGACGGATTTTACCGTTAAAGCTAAGGCGCTGGCCTCAGAAGGAGCGCAGCTCGCCAAGGATTGGGACTATGCCTGGTCCGAGGAGGGAGAGAATATCCAACAGTTGGGCATTTTTATTGACCCGGAGCTGTTTGAGATTATCGAAACCCTCTACAAACGTTCACGAGAGCTCGCCTTAAAGGTTGCCGCTTTGACGGATGTAGCTTGAAGAGTGACCTACTGCCAACAGACCACCATGGAGGTTCAGACGTGAGTTTATCTTTAGAACAGATTCCCTTGTTTTCCGGCTTGACGTCGGCCCAACGTGAACAACTCGCTCAGCGATTACAACAAGAGACCTTCTCTGCCGGGGACGCACTTTTCCAGGAAGGGCAACAAGCATTGGTGCTCCATATCATCGAAAGTGGTTATGTCCGCTTGCTGGCCCGGGAAGGTGCCGAGATAGCCCTTTTAACATCTGGCGTCGTCGGTGATATGGACTTGCTGTTAGGGCGGTCTCACTTAGCCTCTGCTATAGCAGTAGGGGAAGTCGTTACTTGGGCATTGTCTAATGAGGATTTAGAGGCTATCATTAGTGCTGATCCTGGTGTCGGCATTGCTTTGAGCCGATTCATCGGCCGGCGGGTCATTCAACTGGAGGATTACCTCTTGGCTGAGAGAGTCGGCAAAATTTCTAATCTGTCCCACCTGACTCGGGAAGAACAGAGCGCTTTTATCGCCTACTGGCGCGCCTATTCTCTCTCGGAAGGGCGAACTCTCTTTCAGGAAGGTGATAACTCGGACTGGCTCTACTTATTGGAAGATGGCACCGTCCAAGCTGTTCGCCAGGAGGAAGTAGGTAAGAAGGTCATATTCGATGTTTACCCCGGAGAATTGTTGGGTACGCTGCCATTCCTGACCGGGAGACCGTATAACGAGACGGCTCAAGCAATATCTGGCGCTCTCTTCTGGCGCATTAGCCGGGCAGATTTCCAGCGGTTAAGCGAGAAATACCCGGCGATTCCCCTGGCTCTCAGCGAGGGTGCTCAGGAACCTTTGAGCCCATCTTCTCGACGGACTGCCGTGGAACAATTAGAGCAATTGCCATTATTCCAGGGGTTAGGCAAAACAGAGTTATCCGCCATCGTAGACCGCTTGCTGTTGATACATGCTCCCAAGGGAAGACAGGTTTTCCGGGCGGGTGATGCCGGTAGTGCTCTTTACTTTGTTGAATCGGGAGAGATTGAAATTCGCCGACCTCTGGATGAAGGTGGCTTGCCCGTCACCCGGCTGTTCAGCGGCAATATCTTCGGTGAAGTGGAGACTCTCACCGGGAAAACGTACAGTGTCGATGCCATAGCCGCAGCGGCAACGAACCTCTGGTTGCTTTACCGCCGGGACTTAGATGCCCTGGCAGTACGCTACCCGGAAATCAGCTTGCAGCTCAACAAAGTCCTCAACCGGCAATTAGAAGCCGCAGGGCAGGAAGAACGACAGGAGAGCCGTCTCCAGCAGTTTCCCATTTTCCAGAAGATGCCGCGGGACCAGTTGCGAGTTCTCTTGCAGCAGGTGCAAGCGGATCGCTATGATGCCGGGGAAATGATTTACCAGGCTGGAAAAACGGCAGAGGCTGCTTTTATTATCGATAGCGGAAGAGTGCGATTGCAAGAGCAGCATCATATGTTGACATTGCGGCCGGGAGACGTTTTTGGCTTGGAAGAGGTATTGCAAGAGCGAACTTATTTCTTCTCCGCTCAGGCGATAGAGGAAACAGACGTTTTCCAGATAACGCCGGTGGTACTGCGTCAGGCTATGTTTCAGTATCCTGTTTTCGGTTTGAATGTCGGGCGAGTACTGAGTGACCGAGTAGCAAGGCTGCTCACTTTGATGCCCGAGGCACCTGCTGCAGAACGCATTACCCGGCCGGCTGCTGCTCCTGCTGCCCCCGCCGTCGCTAAGCCTCAAGTTAGAATTGCTAAGCCGAGGCGAGCTGGCTTTTTGGATAAGGTAGGATTGCTGCCAACATTGACAAAGATAGAGCTAGGGTTGGCTGCTGTGTTGCTCATTTGGCTCATCGGGGTTTCCCTTCCCTCGGCAGTAATCCAGCAAGTGCACCGGGCCAATCAGGTGCCGGTACGGGTCACGACTTTGCAGGAAGCCATCGGTAACAGCCCGGCCAGCTATCCGCTGTTACCGCCTTCTACGGCGCCAACGCCAACTTACACGCCGATGCCTACTAGTACGCCGGCACCGTAAGCAAGCCTTTCTAACCAACATTTAGCAGCAAATAGAGGAACGAGGCGACTTTCCATTAGTTGGAAGTCGCCTTTGTTTTCTGCTCGTCAGAGGCGAAAAGCAATGTAGGGCACCAGCATTTCTTCCGGCGAGAGGCCACCATGCCGGCCTAACATGTTCTTACGCTGTTTAGCAAAGATGCATTGCGCTAAGGCGAAAACTACCACATCCCCAAGACGAGTTTGCGTTTCTGGTGAGACATCGGCACCGAATAGCTTGGCCGATAGCGCCTCCGTCGTGGGAACGGCTAAGAAACAGTTGCTAAGATTGCCGTTGATGTATGCAATTACATCGTCAACCAATCCCTGGCGGGCGTACAGGTAAGTCGTGCGACTATCCCCTGTCGGCGGCAACAAAAGCATGTGCGCCAGCACAGGATGGTCGCTGAGATACACCGCTGATTCCGGCGGGGTGCTGATCTGCCCGTGGTCGGCAGTGATAATCAGCACTGTCTCTTGAGCGGAGACCTTGTGTAGCAATTCATGTACAATGGCCCGACCGATGGCTTCCAGTTCTGCCTGCCAACTTTCCTTGTTGGGACCGTAAGTGTGAGCACTGCCATCGATGGTATGCCAATAGGCGAAAATGGCCGTGGGATACGTTAAAGGCTCTCGCAATTCCTGCCGCAACTGCACGGCCATGTCAGCCATGGTCACAGCCCCCATTACTTCATTGCTGCTGCCCTGGTAATGAATAGTAGAAAGGGCCGACTCGCGAAAGGAAAACCAAATATGCACACCGGTGCGGATACCTTGTTGTCTATAATGTTGCACGGCATTAGGAGTCATGAGAAATGTCTTCGGGTCGAGCCCCCAGATAGTCTGCATGGAACCGAGATTGTGACCACCAACCGGGTACCAGAAGATAGAATCGAAGACCATACCATATTGACGTAAAAAGAGTTGATAACCCACCATGCCATGCTGTCCCGGCGGATAGCCACTGTTGATGCTGGTTAATGCTGCCGTCGTCGTCGAGGGTACCACGGAGGTCAGCGGCACGTAAAGTCCACGGTTGACAATTTCGTGCCAGGGAGAATCGGGGAAATCAGACAAATGGCGCTGGAGTTGCAAATAGCCTAACGCGTCTACTGTGAAGAGGATCACCCGCCGCGTGCCTCCTCGCAAGGAATGCCAAAGTGCATCCGGCAGTGGCGGTTCGCCGCCAATCTCTTTCCCCAGTAGCGCAGCCACCGTTGCAGCCAGGTTAGCAATGGTCAAATGCTGGCTATAGGCAGGCCAGATGTACTCGCCAGGTAACTTCTTGGTCAGGGAATTAGCAGGCTTCTGCCGTAATTGTCCTTCAGTTACAGACTGAATTGTCATGACTGTGCGTTCCTTTCATCCATCATGTACCACAGACACGAGTATTGCCGCTTAACGATAGGAACTGGTACCTCAATTGCGGTTATATCTTGTTGTGTGGACTGATGAAGCGTTGCAATGCTTGGCATAACCAAGCGCTAAAGCTATGATACACCAGACCGCAGTTGCGACAAATCCAGAGCGCACGAAGTAGGGGCGCAGCATTGCTGCGCCCCTACGGTCCCTTCCTCTCCGGCCCGGAGAGGAAGGGGATTTGGATTTGATAGGTAACGAACGGGGGACATAGCCCGGTCGCCGATTGGTTTTGGGGTTCTAAGGTGAGCCACATACAAGTTGCTCCTATTCTTCAATTGGCTCACCGTTCAAAGCATGAAAATCCCGATGTATCCATGTCAATGGCATACCGCGATTCCATCTCGCTGTCTCAGCCCCTACCACCCTGGGTTCCTCAAGGCGCAGTGTCGGTGCTGTGTACACGACGGTCGGCGGCGATGGGGAGGATACATCTCGAACCTCTCTGCCGCTCATTATCAGGAACAGTATCACTTGCAACGGTAAGCTCACCGCTATCCCCACCAGCACGCCAATAACAACCGCTGACAGTTCACCACCAAGTCGCTGCCCAGCACGATATGCTATTGCCCCTAAAAACACGACCATTATCACCACGACCCACTTCTTCATGCCACTACCTCTTGTTGCCATCCAAGTCGTCGCCTAACCTCCCACCCCGGTATGTCCTGTGCCGACAATGATACTGCCCGCTGGATTTCCCCTGCTTCCAGTAACCCACTCTGGAAATGACTTATCTGGTTACGTACTACAGCGATGAATTGGCCTGATCCGCTCAACTTCTCGGCGCCGCTTTCTGATATACCGGATGCTACCCAGGCGTCATTACTGTTGGCTACCGCACCCACAATCCGCGCTGGGAAGTTCCCTTTTAATAGAGGTCCCAACAATGATGATGTCGGCTTTTGGGTTCCTGCCACCAGGTGGATTCCCGCTTCCCGGCCTCGTTGTGCGATCCTGGTTAACGCTGCCATTGCCGGCGGTCCTGCCGTCATTGCCACTTCTGCCACTTCATCTACCGCCACCACAACTTTCGGCCACCTGGCACCCGTTCGATCCCTGCGTTCCATCAGTGCCACCATGGCTTCCAGCGACTGTCGGATTTCCAGACCGCTGCTGGCCAACGGCCGCCACAAGTAAGGGGATTCCGCCAGCGGCAAGAATCCCCGCCGCTTTGGATCCACCAACACCAGTTGTACTCGGCTTTGCTGGTAAAGCAAGGTCAGAGAAAGCAAGAATCCTTGTAATAATACCGTCTTCCCGGAACCAGTGGTGCCTGCGACCAGGACGTGGCTCACCACGGGCGCATCTAACCGTAACAGTAGTGGTACGCCTTCGTCATCTTGCCCCAACACTCCTTGCAATGGCAGTAAGCGCCGTGGCAGGCGCCGCAATACATCCACATAATGCAGTGTTGTCGGCGTTGTCCGCGGCACATCCACGTTAATTTCTCCTTTCCCTCGGAAAACGTGTGCCCGGGGGGCTCCTAACGCCAGCGCAATCTCCTCGGCTAAGGCGGAAATCTTGTTGATGCGCACGTTCATGGGGGCTTGCAGGTGGAAGCGCACGCTACTGGGAAGAATGACGCCGCCGGTAACTTGCACCGGCAGTTTGTGACTTTGCAGCACCATTTCGATGCGGTCTGCCTGTTGCTCTAAACGATAACGTTTCATGGTTCCTCCTATCTATTAGAACAGATGTTCTGTATCGGGGCGAAAAAAATAAACGATCACGGTTCTACCCAAAGAAGTGAGACGTTTGCTAAAGGCCTATAGAGAAAGTGACTTGTGCCCTCAGCGGCGGCGCCGAATGACGGCCACGACCACACCCTGAACATCCAGGTCTTTTTCCGCCACCCAAATGCTACTGTAGTCTCGGTTCTCCGGCCGTAGCTCCAGTTGATAAGTTGCATTCTCTGCCGGCGAGAGGTCATCATAAGTAATCGTGTCCGTAGGTGCCGGTACAGCTTCTTCCTTCCGCTCCGGACGGTATAGCCGCTTCAATGTAGTCTCCTTCCGGTCTCGCAGCCAAGCGGCCACGATATCACCGTTTTCCGGCTTCACATCTCCTTGGAGGACAACGAGGTCGCCACTCGAGATCATCGCATCCCGCATAGAATCCCCTTCCACTTCCAGGGCGTAAAGATGCTCTCGGAAAGGCACAATGTCCGGTGTCAGCCGCAGGAAAGCAGTTTCATCCCCTGGAGAATAACCGTCCAACGTAGGGATAGGGTAGCCGGCCCGGATGCGTCCCAGCACTGGCAGTTGATATTCGTCTAAGGCACCGATAAGTTGCTTCGCTTTCCCTGTCAAAGTCAAGCTGCGGGACTTGCGCTCCCGCCGTTGCAAGTAGCCCTCTTTTTGCAGCTTCTGGAGGCAATTTTGGACCACAGAGGGAGAAGAAAAACCTAACAATTCAACGATATCCCGCACTGCAGGGGAGGAGCCGTAGCGTTGCCGGTAGTCGGCAATAGCTTGCAGGACCGCCTTTAGCTGGCAGTTGGATGGGCGAGACATGACAACCTCCTTTTCAATATTTGCTCCAGGCTGCTCGGACGTGGCACTGACGCAGAATGGAACATTTGTACGTCTATTATAGCAGAACAAATGTTCCATGTCAAGGGGAAAACGGCTGTTTTTCGCGTTTTACTCCCAAAATAGACATTACGTCTGGTGTGGGCGACGCATTTCATTTGAGTGTGTCCTATAATCAGTTGGGAACCATCTCCTGGCCTTTGCCGAGAGGCTATTGCCTTTGTCCGTGACGCGCATGTGGGCGTGCGTGTTTTCAGTCCGCCGGATAAATCCGGGGCTGAAGGCGGGCGGTAGCCCGCTTAGAGGGCCGAATTGCATCTGGTGGTCATGCGCCACCGTCGCACCACTCCCAACTCGGTTAGGACACATCCCTTTTACCTACATCAGCACAGGTTATTGAGAGAATACTTGCCGGGTGCAAAAAAAACCCCATTGCCTGAGCAATGGGGTGAATGTCAACAAGTTCCGGGACGACCATTACACCTTGACGACATCAACGGCCTGCAAGCCCTTCTCGCCTTGCACAACGCCGAATTCAACTTCGTCCCCTTCTTCTAAGCTGCGGTAACCGCTGCCCGTGATAGCCGAATAGTGCACAAAGACATCTGGTTTGCCGTCTACGACAATGAACCCGTAGCCTTTGCGGCCGTTGAACCACTTCACCTTTCCATGTTCTCTCTCTGACATCAAGAAACTCCTTCCAAGAAAACTAAAAAGACAACAAATACTAGCACGCCCGTGGAAGTAAAAGAAAAAGCACAGGCATAGTCATTTCACCTGTACTTTACCTGTACTTTATCAGTCGATCCTCCAACAGCTCGTGTCACACAAAGAAATAATAGCATAATTACCCGTGATTTACAAATTCCACTACTGTCATTTAGAATCGACACACGCGAGCGCCGGGCCTAAGGGAAGCCCGGCGCCACGCAATACACTCATTATTGGCTATTAGCTTCAGCGCTATTACTTCTTCAGCTCAGCGATCAATGCCGGCACATAAGTAAACAAGTCGCCAACGATGCCGTAATTGGCAACCTGGAAGATAGGAGCATCTGGGTCTTTGTTGATAGCAACAATGACCTTACTAGAGCTCATCCCGGCCAGGTGCTGAATAGCACCGCTGATACCGCAAGCAATGTAGAGGTCCGGGCGCACCGTTTTGCCGGTTTGCCCCACCTGGTGGTCATAGGGGATCCAACCGGCATCAACGGCGGCGCGAGAGGCACCTACGGCTGCTCCCAATACCCCGGCCAACTCGCGGATTGGCTCGAACCCTTCTGGACCTTTAACGCCACGCCCGCCGGAGACGATAATATTGGCATCCGTCAAGCTAACCTCGCCGCTGGCTTTCTCTTCCATTCCATCCACAACAGTCTTAGCAGCACCAATCACCACTGAGGCATCCCCGGCGACGACTTCGCCGCTGCGATTGGCGTCCTTCTCAGGCAATGGGAAAGAGCGCCCTCGCACTGATGCTACCTGCACTGCAGAATTGAAAGTAATGTCTGCGAAGATGTTGCCGGTGTACACCGGTCGGGTTGCAACCAATTTACCTTCCTCTAAGCGTAAATTGGAAGCATCGGGGGCGATCCCCCAGCCATTCTGGACTGCCACATAAGCGACCAAATCACGTCCTCGGGTCGTACCACCGGCTAAAATGACTGATGCCCCCGCTTTCGCGGCCGCATCGCTTAGTAACTTAGCGTAAGGCTCCACTCTGAAAGAATCTAATTCTTTGTCTTCGTACACAAAAACCTGATCGGCGCCGTAAGAGATAGCTTCCTGGGCCAAGCTCTCAACTCCCTCGCCGGCAACCATGGCTACTAACTTGCCATCTAAGCTATCCGCTAACTCGCGGGCCTTTCCCATTACCTCCCAGGAAATGGGAATCGCGGCCCCTTTATACTGTTCTACCCAGACAAGTACACTCATGATTCCATCTCCTTTAGATGACTTTCTCGGCCCTCAGAGACGCAGCGAGCTTCGAGACTTGCTCTTCGACGCTCTCTCCCTCTATCAGGACGACCTGGCTACTGCGCGGGGCAGGCTTGTTCAAGTTGACCCAGGCGACTTTGGCCGCGTCAGCTCCTACCGCAGACGCTTCCAGTCCTAAAGTGGCAGCATCCCAGACTTCAAACTTGGCACGAGAGGCCTTGCGAATGCCCATGAAACTGGCATAGCGTGGCTCGTTGATCTCTTTCACCGGTGCAATGACCACTGGCAAAGGAGCAGTAACCTTCTCCCGGCCTTCTTCCACCAGTCGCTCCACAGTGACCTTGCCATCGCCAATGGAAATGATCTTAGCCACTTGGGTCAACAGAGCTGCCTCCAGCTCGTTAGCGATGGCCACTGGTACCAGGGCACCATTGCCATCCACCGTTAACTTGCCGGTGAGCACTACGTCGAAATCTCCTTGCTTGCGAATACCGGCGGCGAGAATTTTGCCTACACCTAAAGCATCACTGCCGGCAAAAGCAGGATCCCAAAGACGCACACCTTTGGGTACACCCATCGCTACGGCACTTTTGAGCGCGTCGGTAGCTTTCTCTGGTCCCATGGTGATGGCTATCACTTCGCCACCCTGTTTTTCCTTCAACCGCAGCGCTTCCTCAATGGCGTACTCATCCCAGGGATTGGTGATTAGAGCCACGCCTTCGTTGCCAGACGCTGCCTGTTCTACTG
>WFQT01000167.1 GCA_015486895.1 Anaerolineae bacterium | reverse complement strand
GGTCGGGCAAGGAGAAGCCGCTGAGAAAGGGACCCCGGTAGAGGGTTGTCAAGCGTTGCAGGGCTGCGGCCGTGGGGTTGGACGGCAAGGTAGGCAAGGTTTCGGCCCAGGCCTTGGTGTCGGACCAGACACGGCCGGGGTCTAAACCAACTCGATCTCCCTGCCTCAACATTAGGTGAGGATCGGGTAACGCCCGGCGCAGCAGGCTCAGCAAGCGGCTGAGGTTGGTGCGGGCAGTGGCATTAGGCGTGTCGGGCCACAGGAGGAAGCAGAGTTGCTCCCGGGGGAGGAAGTCCAGGTGCGCGGCCAGACGATAGAGGAGGGCGCGTGTCTGGCGCCGTGAGATGTTTAGTGCTTGGCCGTTCCAGGTGACGCGGGGCGGTCCTATCACATAGATGTGAAGCTGTTCCGCGGCCCTTGCCTTGTGCTCTCCGGCCGTCGGTTCGGTAAACATGATCTGCCCTGCCCTTTTCCAAGGAGCGATATAGTGTGAAATACGCCTCTATTATAGTCCGCAGCATCCAGGATAGTGCGCATGCCGGCGCACATGATGGGATGGGCATCTATGACGACAACACTTATAGGCAAGACGAACAGGTCGCCGAGGGCGGCGCGGGCTACTTGCGCTGACATCGCCTTACTCGGCCTATCATTCACTACTATCGCCGCTTCACTGGGATAGACGCACTCAATATTCGATGTCAACGGAACTACTTGCACACGGTTTAGGTACTTGTTCGCCGCCTCCTAATCTTCCCGCTTAATGCGTATACTATATGTAGTATAGCATCACTCAGGTGAAAGGCCAAGGCACTGATATGGCTACAAGTGGCCCCTGCCCTGAACAAGCCGCCTATCGTTGGCATCACCCGCACTGACGACTCTTACAAAACTCCGTTGCCTTGCAACTTTGGACTTTTGACAATCTGGCTCACATGAGCCAATGAGAATTTGATAAAAAAGCAGTTTGGAGGGGGAGGGAATGTCGAACGTAGTGAGACAGGAAAGGAGATGGCTAAAGATGTAACGCCAAGCCCCCGTTCTTACGCCCAGGGACCCACTTTCTCCATCCGCTTTCGACCTTCCTCGCGTTTCTCTTCGCTTACGCTCCTGTGCTAAAATGATATGTTGGAGTGAGTAGCTTTTCACGCTGGCTGATTTTGCCCGGTATGTGGTGCAATCATCTTCAAATTGGAAAGAGGGAGATCATGGTGGAGAAAGCAACCCATTACACTGTTGAAATCGCCGGGGTAAAGCGGGACTTACCGCTGGTAGAAATCGCCCCTGGCCTGCGTATTGCCATTTTTAACATGCTGGGGGACACGGAAGTGGTAGAAGCGGCAGCGGACGCTTTAGCAAAACGACTGCCACCGGCAAAGGCATTGGTAACGCCGGAAGTGAAGTCGATTCCGTTGGCCTATGCCCTTTCGCTGCGATTGGGCATCCCGTATGTTGTCGCCCGCAAAACGCTTAAGCCGTACATGGTGGGAGCGGTGAGTGCTGAAGTGCTCTCCATCACCACCGGTAAGCCGCAGACATTGTACCTGGACGGGAAAGATTTGGCCTTGTTAAAAGGCGCCGACGTGATCCTGGTGGATGACGTGGTTAGCACCGGCAGCACTTTACACGGCATGCAGAAACTGATGGCAGTAGCCGGAGCGCACATCGTTGCTGAAGCTGCGGTCTTTACCGAAGGTGATCCGGAGCAATGGAAAGAGGTCATTGCGTTAGGGAGTTTGCCTTTGTTCACCGATTAGCAATGTGACATGGTAATGGAACGTACATGTTTGAGAAGTTAACGAGAATCAACGATGAATACAACCAGCTAGGCGAGATGATGGCTGACCCTGCTATCGCTACCGACCATGAAAAGCTGGGGAAATTAGCGCAACAGCAAGCGAAATTGCAGCCTATTGTGGACGCTTACCGACGCTATATTGCCGTCCAGCAGGAAATCGAGGAAGCCGGCCAGTTGGCAGAAGACCCAGAAATGGCCGAGTTAGTGGCGGAAGAGTTGCCGCATTTACAGGCAGAAGCTGAGGCATTAACGGAACGGCTGAAGACGCTTCTCTTACCCAAAGACCCCAACGATGAAAAGGATGTCATTGTAGAAATTCGTGCCGGCGCCGGCGGAGACGAAGCTGGCCTCTTCGCGGCTGACCTGTTCCGTATGTACAGCCGTTATGCCGACAATCACGGCTGGAAAGTGCGGCTTCTCACGGCTCACGAAACCGGTATTGGTGGCTTCAAAGAGGTCGTTTTCGAGGTGAAAGGCAAGAGCGCTTACTCCCGGCTGAAATACGAATCGGGGGTGCACCGGGTGCAGCGGGTGCCACAAACGGAAACTCAGGGGCGTATTCACACCTCAACGGCCACGGTAGCCATCTTGCCGGAAATGGACGACATCGAAGTGGAAATAAAGCCACAAGATATCCGGGTGGACATTTTCCGCTCCTCCGGACCAGGTGGCCAGAGCGTTAACACTACTGATTCCGCCGTGCGTATTACCCACTTGCCCACCGGCATCACCGTCTCCATGCAGGATGAGAAGTCGCAGTTGCAAAACCGGGTCAAGGCAATGGCTTTGCTGCGGGCGAAGCTTTTCGCCTTGGAAGAAGGAAAACGGCAACGTGAAATTGGCGACAAGCGTCGTTCCATGGTAGGCAGCGGCGAGCGCAGCGAGAAAATCCGCACCTATAATTTCCCCCAGAACCGGGTCACAGACCATCGCATCGGTTTGACGCTGCATAAGCTGGACATGATCTTAGACGGCGATCTGGATGCGATCATTGACGCCCTGGCGCTGGAAGAGCGAACGGCCAGGATGCAAGCGGCTTGACCGGGAGATTAGAGGTCATGGCGGTCCGAACAGTGCGGGAGTGGCTCCTGTGGGGACGGGATCAATTGTCCGGTGAGGCGGCAGCCCTGGAGGCAGAAGTCTTGTTGGCCTGGGCCGGCGGGTGGACCCGAGTCCAACTTTTCGCTGACCTGGGAGAAGTATTGCCGGGCAATGTTGCCGGACATTACCAGAAGGCGATCCGTCGTCGTCAGGAGCACGAACCGGTCGCTTATATTGTTGGCGAGCGTTGGTTCTACGGCTTGCCGTTTTGGGTTACCCCGGCGGTATTGGTGCCCCGGCCAGAAACGGAGGAATTGGTCGAGAAAGCATTAGTGGCTTGTGCAGGGATGGGCGAGCTGTGGTTGGCGGATGTGGGTTGCGGCAGTGGTGTCCTTGCCGTTGCGCTGGCTCGGAATTTGCCACAGGCAAGAGTGGTGGCGGTAGACATTTCCGCTGCGGCGCTGGTAGTGGCCAGAGAGAATGCCCGGCGACACAAAGTGGCCTCACGAATCACTTTTGTCCAGGGTGATTTGCTGGCCGCCGTTGCCGGGCCGTTTCACTTGATCGTGGCTAACTTGCCGTATGTGAGCCAAGCTGAGTATGAAGCGTTGCCCCCGGACGTGCAGCTTTATGAACCTGAGTCGGCCCTTTTTGGCGGCGAAGATGGCTTGGAGCCGTTACGACGGTTATTGCCTCAAGTACGTCATCGGCTTTTGGCCGGCGGTACGTTCATTGCCGAAATTGGCTGGCAGCAAGGGAAGGAGGCGCTACGCCTCACGGCGGCACATCTTCCCGGCGCAGAGGCAAGTGTGGAGATGGACTTGGCCGGGGAAATGCGCTTCTTGGTTAT
Organism: Anaerolineae bacterium; assembly: GCA_015486895.1. Classification (GTDB taxonomy): domain Bacteria; phylum Chloroflexota; class Anaerolineae; order JAADDB01; family JAADDB01; genus S014-12. The sequence goes on along the minus strand of WFQT01000167.1, from coordinate 3,533 downwards.
CAAAGTAATTACCAAGACACGAAAACGAGCCATAGATTAACACAGATTACATTTCTGGACTCTGGTGTTTCGGTTTTAGCCACAGAGTGGCACAGGATTTCACAGATTTGGGTTGAAAAGCAAGGAAAAGAACCTGTGTTAATTAGTGTAATCTGTGGCAAAGATAGCTCAGTCGATCCTAAAACGTCATTTTTGCTAGACTATAGAATAACGATTCAGGAATTCACGATGGCTATTGGTACCGGCTGATGGCTATCGTCGTTTGCAGGAGGAATTGCAACAGAATGGATCATCATTTGTTGGCGTTGGACTTAGACGGCACCGTGGTGAATTTCGATGGCCAGATCAGTTTGGCCGTCAAGGAAGAAATCCGTCGTGTGGCTGCCCAAGGGACGCAAATAATCATTGCTACCGGCCGGGCGCACAGCTCGGCGCTGGTCTTTGCGTCGGAGTTGGGGCTACAAGTGCCAATGATCTTGTTGCAGGGAGGCTTGGTAGTCAATGAACGGGGTGAGACGTGGCGGCGCCTGCTGTTGGAGCCAACGATCGTGCAGGAAGTTATCCCCTGGGCGGAACGCTACGATTTAGGCCTGGTGCTCTTCTCCGGCGACCAGACTTTTGCCGACCGGTATCGATTGGCACCTGAACAGTACCATGCCTTTTTTAGTAACCGTCTGCACATGGTAGATGACTTGGCAGAGAAAGCTCACGGTTTGTTAGACAAAGTGATTTTAGTAGGAACGGAATCCAGTTGCGATGCTGCTTTTCCTTATTTGCAAGCTCGTTTCGGGGAGAGAGCAGAGATCACCCGTTCCTGGCGCCACTTTCTGGAAGTGACGCCCCGGGGAGCGACGAAAGGCGCTGCGTTGGCTTGGGTAGCTGCCCGTTTTGGTGTGGAAAGGGAAAATGTAATTGCCGTAGGCGATGCCCTGAATGACCTTTCGATGTTAGTGTGGGCCGGCGTTGGCGTTGCCATGGGAGATTATGAGCCAGCCTTGTGCCAGGTTGCCGATTTGGTGGTGCCTGGCGTGGAAGAAGATGGCCTCGTTGTCGCTCTGCGCCGTTACTTCCCCCTTGCCTCGTCGGCTGTGGCACCAGTGGCTCCGGCTGTGTCGGCGACAAAAGCCGAAGCGATCTGATGTTTATGCTTGTATGGCCGTGAGAATAGGGCACGGTGGAGACACATTGGGATAAGGTGAATGGCGTATGAAAACAGTTCTCTTGAGCTTGCGGGAAGCCGGAGGTGTAGACGCCGTGGCGTACGGGCTGCGCTTGCTCCGGGAGGGCGCGATCATTGCCCTACCTACAGACACTGTTTACGGTTTAGCCGCGGATCCTTTCAACGAGGAGGCGGTGCAGAAGCTATTCTCGGTGAAAGCGCGCCGAGCAAAGATAGCTATCCCTTTGCTCTTGGCTGACATGGTTCAATTAGACATGGTAGTCAGCGCGGTGCCGATGGCAGCTCGGCGGTTAATGGCTGTGATGTGGCCGGGCGCTTTGACAATAGTCCTCCTGGCGCGTCCGATCTTGCCGGCGAAGCTATTGGCCGGGGGTGATACTGTTGCCGTGCGCCTACCGGATGCGCCGGTCGTGCGCCAACTGGCACATGAGATGGGGCGTCCTTTGGCCGTCACCAGCGCCAACCGCGCCGGTCTGCCGCCCGCTCAGTCCGCCGGGGAAGTTATTTCCCAGTTGGGTGGGCGCATTCCGTTACTTCTCGATGGCGGCCCTGCGAAAGGCGGTGCACCTTCCACCATTGTGGACTTGAGCGGGTCGGAGGTAAAATTTCTGCGCCCCGGGCCGATCTCGTGGGAAGCAATACGTCAGTTGTTATCAGATCCTAACCCGGTTAAACCAGAGCCCCAAAAAACTGACCACTGATGGCACAGATTCCCACGAATTTTTGGTTTACTTGTCTCTGGCGTTTTTTAGCCACAGAAAAACACAGAATTTCACAGGTTTGGGTTGAAAAGCAAGGAAAAGAACCTGTGTTAATTCGTGTAATTTGTGGCAAAGATAGCTCAGTCGATCCTAAAACGTCATTTTTGCCAGACTCCAGCGGTTTATATAATTTTCGTAATCCGTGCCAGTCTGCGGTTCATTATCCTGCACTGTGGACAAGAATTTCACTGGTAAGATACTAAAAGTTGTTGTGGAAGGAGATGAATACGTGAAGATAGCGATCGCCAGTGACCATGCCGGCTTCCCTTTGAAAGAAGTGGTGAGCGAGCATTTGCAGGCTGCTGGACATGAGATCATCGATTTTGGCACGAATAGCACTGCCTCGGTGGATTATCCCGATTACGCTCGGCCGGCAGCTCAAGCTGTCGCCAACAGTCAGGCTGACCGGGGCATTGTCATCTGCGGGACCGGCCTCGGCGTTTGCATGACCGCTAACAAAGTATCTGGAATTCGCGGTGCCCGCTGCACCGACGAATACTCGGCCCGCATGAGTCGCCGCCATAACGACGCCAACGTTCTCTGTCTGGGGCAACGAGTAACCGGCGTTGGTTTAGCTTTGAGCATCGTGGATGCCTGGCTGGCGGAACCCTTTGAGGGAGGACGTCACGCCCGCCGGGTAGCGAAGATCGAAGCATCACTCTGATGGTCATCGGTCTCGACGCCAGCCGGTTAGACCGGCAGCAGCGCACCGGCACGGAGAATTACGCTTACCAGGTTACCAAAGGGCTGCTGGCAAGCGCCTCGGCAGGTGACTTTTCGCTGCGGCTGTACGGTAGAGGTCCGTTGCCGGCTGACATCTTCCCTGCCGCGGCAGGACCGTGGCAGGTGCGCTATTTGCCTTGCCGCCATCTTTGGACGCACCGTTGCCTGCGGCGTGAAGTGCGCCGGGAGAGCCCAGAAGTCCTTTTTGTCCCGGCTCACGTGCTGCCGTTGGGCGCGCCGGCTGACTTGCCCCAAGTAGTCACGGTTCACGATTTAGGCTACTTGCACTTTCCGAAGGCGCATCCTTGGCGGCAGCGGGTTTACCTGCGTTGGTCCACCCGCCTCAGTGCCCGGCAGGCGACGCGCGTCATTGCCGACTCCCGGGCCACGGCGACAGACCTGGTGGAGCGGGAAGGGATCGCCCCGGCCAAAATTGAGGTCATTTACCCCGGCGTGGATAGAAACCTGCAGCCGGTGGGCGACCCGCAGCAAATCGAAGTCGTCCGCCGCAAGTACGGTATCCCGGAGGGCCCGTATTTGCTTTACCTGGGTACTTTGCAGCCGCGGAAGAATATCCTTCGCCTACTGGATGCCTGGGCCCAGGTAGTGGCACGCCGTCACGATGGTGGGGCAACGCTGGTGTTGGCGGGCCGCCGTGGTTGGCTCCTGAAGGATTTATCCCGCCGGGTGGAAGCGTTAGAGTTGGCAGGACGGGTCATTTTACCCGGCTATATTGCTGCGGAAGATGTGGCACCGCTCTTTTCCGGCGCTTTGGTGTTCGTTTTCCCCTCGTTGTACGAGGGGTTTGGTTTACCGGCCCTGGAAGCGATGGCGTACAAGACACCGGTGCTGGCAGCCAATACTTCTTC
>WFQT01000166.1 GCA_015486895.1 Anaerolineae bacterium | reverse complement strand
TATTTTTATTTTAGCTACAAAATTACACGGATTTCGTTCTTGTGTTTTTATCCGTGTAATCCATGGTAAAGATAGTTAGGTCGATCCTAAAACGTCATTTTCGCCAGACCTCAGTAAACTATTGCCACTCCAAAGCTCCCCTCTTCCAGGCATATATCAGGCCACCGAGCAAGATAAGCATGAAAAGAAGCCCTTCAACCAACCCAAAGAGCGTCAATCTGTCATAAGCAACGGCCCAAGGGAAGAGGAAAACAGCCTCCACGTCGAAAAGGACAAAAATCAAGGCAAACAAGTAATACTGAGCCTTAAACTGCACCCAGGTATCACCGATAGTTTCCATACCACATTCATAAGTGGTTTTCTTCAGAGGGTAGGGTTTCTTAGGCCTGAGGAACCAGGCAGCCAATGTACCCAAAACAGGAACGAATATTGCAACAAGCGCATGGATACCAATAAATCCAAATTGATTCAACATACTCCACCCTTTTGCGTAGAATTCCACCTCACTACTATCAAGCGTAGCCACGCCTGCTATTCATTGCTGGCCATACACTCTCGCATCTTCACAAGAAAACAGGGCAGCAAGAACAACGTTTCTCATTGTATGCGCTCCAAAAGCAAACAAATTTTATCATACAGAGAACTGGCAGGACAATTCCATACCCGCCAGTTCAAGTATAGAACGCCAGCATAATGCTAACGACAATATTCCATCGTCCCCAACAGAGTGGACAACGGCATACTCCAGACCGTATGAGGCCAGACATTGCTCTCGTCAGGCACATTGTTCTATAATAATTTGGATTCTGGCGTTTTTATTTTAGCCACAGAAAAATACAGAACTTCACACACCGATATGGCTACCTGACATTTTGAAAGGGAAAGGAGTATGCGATGTCAAAAGTATCAAGTGAAGCGCCTGACAGCGATGTTACCATTGCCACCGATCCCGCAGTAGGGACCGCCATCACCATTTTCAAGACCATTTTTGCTGACTATGGCCCTTGGGACTTTCAGATTCGCCTTTGGGACGGAACCACCATAGGTCCGGATCCGACGACCACAGGCAAATTCACGTTAGTGTTTCACTCCCCGGCCGCAGTGCGACATATCTTACTACCCCCTACCGAGCTGAACATGGGCGAAGCCTACATCTACAAGATGTTTGACGTCGAAGGAGATATTTTCAATGTTTATCCCCTTAGCGACTACATTGGACGCCTGAACTGGGTCAAGTTAAGCCGTAAATTGTTACAACCTTTGCTCTCCCTGCCAGCAGGTGGAGAGGATAACAATGAGCAGCGGCACTCTTACCTACCCACATTGCACGGTATCCGCCATTCCGTTAAGCGCGACAAAGAAGCCATCCGCTACCATTATGACGTTTCCAATGACTTCTACGCTCTCTGGCTAGACAAGAACATGGTCTATTCTGCCGCTTACTTCCCGACCGGCAAAGAAGACCTGGATACGGCCCAGGAACTCAAAATGGATTACATCTGCCGGAAGTTGCGACTACAGCCGGGGGAGCGTCTTTTAGACATTGGCTGTGGCTGGGGCGGGCTCATCATCTGGGCAGCCCAGCACTACGACGTGGAAGCAGTGGGCATTACTCTGAGTGAGAACCAGTATCAACTGGCACAAGAGCGCATCAACGCCGCCGGCCTGCAAGATCGCTGCCAAGTGCGTTTGCAGGACTACCGCCAAATCAAAGGGGAGACATTCTCCAAACTGGTAAGTGTGGGCATGTTTGAACATGTTGGCGCCCGCAAGCTGGCCGGCTATTTCCAGCAGGCGTATGACTTGTTGCGCCCCGGCGGCGTTTTCCTCAACCACGGCATTGCCGCCATAGGCAAAGTCGGTTCTCACCTGCTGGAACAGAAGACCAGCTTCAGCGCCAATTACGTCTTCCCTGACGGTGAGTTGGTAAACATCAACAAAACGCTGCAAGTGATGGAGAAAATCGGCTTCGAAATTCGGGATGTAGAGTCACTCAGGGAACATTATGCACTTACCCTTCGGCATTGGACCAGGCGCATGGAGGCACACGAAGCAGAAGCATTGCAAGAGGTGCCAGAAACCACCTACCGCATCTGGCACCTCTTTATGGCCGGCGCTTCCTACGGATTCGCTACCAACCGGCAAAGTGTCTATCAAGTGCTGGCAGTAAAAAATGACGAAAATGGACAAAATCAGTTGCCCTGGAGCCGGGCAGACTGGTACCAATGAGGGGGATGGTTCATTTCGAATCGAAACAATCTTGACAAATAGGG
>WFQT01000165.1 GCA_015486895.1 Anaerolineae bacterium | reverse complement strand
TTATCGCTCATGACTCCACCCCCTACCACCGCACGCGCAGATCAAAGCCCCTGGTATTATGGAGGGTCAACGTCCAGCGTCCATAGGGTTGCTCTTCCCAGTCCATTTCCACAGGCTGGCCGTCCAAAATTGCTTGTGATAGCTCCTCTCCCTGGCTGCGCAGGCGGATTTGTAGCTTCTGCACTGTCGGCTCCGCCCGGAGTTGTATGCTGATTCCACGGCCTTCCGGCATCATTTCCCACTGCAATTCTATTTCTGCAGCCAAGTAGTTCCTGTAGATGGCATGGAAAGGCGTACCACCAAACGTTCGGCTAAGCAGCGGTTCGATGACGATTTGTTTACCTTCCAGATCGTAGTCCAAGCCGCCAACTATTCTGCCCAGCAAACCGGAGAAGACGCCGTTTGTCCAGCCAAAGCCGTGCTGCTGCGGGTAGTCAGGGCTAATCGCCTCGGCGTTGCCGGCGACCACATTGTACTTCTCCCACATTTTACCGGTGCGAGCTTGCTCGGCGGCGTTGAGAGTCAGCCATTTCCGAGCTACCCTGGCCGCTTCCTCAAAGTAGCCGTAACGGCGCATGCCATTAATAGCGATCCAATGGAGCGGTGCCCAGCCATTGGGTGTGTCCCATTGCCCCCAATCATCCCCATAGCGGCGCGGCGTTGTCAGAAGGCCATAGTCAGTCTCGAATCGCGAGAGGTTCGCTACAACTTGTGCCGCTTGCTCATCAGTCGCCAGGCCAGTGAAGAGCGGCGAGAATGTCGCCAGGCTCCAGCGCCGAGTGAGACATTTTTCTTCCAAGTCATAATCTCCAAAGAGCCCTTCCTGAGCGTCGAAAAAGAGCTCTTGCATCCACTCAGCTCGTTGTTGGGCATCTTTAGCCCATTGGTTGCCCTCGTGTTTAAGTTCCATCAACCAAGCGAAGCGGGCAAGGTCCATTTCGTACTTGTACAGGTTACTGTTCAAGTCTATCGGCGCCAGTCGTTGTGGCCGGCTACCCCAACGAGAGCTAAAGTCCCACCCTGATTCGTAAACACTACGCCGGGAGTCATCTGGCGCTTCTATGTCCACATAGCGGCTCAGGCCTGTCCTCTCATCTTTATGGCTTGTCATCCACACTTCCCGGTATTCTTTGCGCAGCATCTGGTAAGCGTGATAGAACCAGTGCCGGTTCCCTCGCAGTTTGAAGATATCCTCGATCATACTGCCCAAGTAAGGAGGTTGGCTGCGCTTTGGGGCCCCTTTACGAGTGAAATTCATCGTCGTTTTCAATCGCTCAATTTGGTAAAGGAAATTATCGACAATGTCCCGAGCCAAGTTCCCATAGCCGTCGCAGGCTAAGCCGACTAAAGTAAAATAGCTATCCCAATAGAAAAGATAAGGAAATTGTTCTGTGTTGGGGACGACGTAAGGTTGCGGCATGGGATAGCGGTCTGGGTCTTTAGGATCATCACGCCAGGTCAGCTCTGGCCATGTTTCCTGGACATAATGGTGTGTTGCCGTAACTTGATCAGAAAACGTTTGCAACATTTCTGTCTTCATTCTGTAAACTCCTTGTTCCTATGTTACCACTAAGGCTACTCGCAAAAAGCAATATTGCGCATGACGCCTTGTAGTCCTCAAGTTTTGCTCCCCTCGGCGATGGCCCGCAGCCCCGGCAGTGCCTGGCGGATGCCCACAGTAGCCCGAAAGAGCGCTGTGCCTGCTACCAACACATTGGCACCGGCCATCACTAACGCCCGGGCATTAGCCGGGCCGATCCCACCGTCCACCTCGATAAGGAACCCCAACTTCCGCTCTTGCCGCATGGCCACCAGCGTTTTCACCTTCTCAGCAACCTGGGGGATAAACTTCTGGCCACCAAAGCCGGGGTTGACGCTCATTACCAACACAACGTCTACAAAAGGCAAAATGTCCGTCAGCAGGGTGACCGGCGTGGCCGGGTTGACAACGACACCGGGGGAGGCGCCCGCTTGCCGGACTTGCTGCACCACGCGATGCAAATGAGGGCATGCTTCCCAGTGCACCGTCAGGATATTGGCGCCGGCGGCGACGAAAGCCGGAATAATTTGTTCTGGCCGCTCGACCATCAAGTGTACATCTAAAGGCAATGATGTGTGAGGGCGCAGCATCTGCACCACCGGCGGGCCAATAGTCAAGTTAGGAACGAAATGGCCATCCATGACATCAATGTGAATCCAGTCGGCACCTGCCGCTTCCGCGTCGTGCAGCGATTGGCTCAAGTTGGCAAAGTCGGCCGACAAGATGGAAGGCGCGATCAACAGTTTCCTATTCATTCTCAAACTTCCTTTTGTTGTACGTTGAACTGCAAAGCATGCTGCCGCTTGAGCTGCCCGCAGCCAGCGCCAATCTCAATTCCCCGGCGCAGCCGCACGGTGGTAGAGACACCATGACGGCGCAGCACAGCTGTGAAAGCACGTACTTGCTTCATTGACGAAGGTTGATATGGCGACCCGGCCACCGGGTTTAGAGGAATCAGGTTAACATGGGCCAGCATTCCTCTCAACAAGACAGCCAGTTCCTCTGCTAACAGCAACGAGTCGTTGATAGTGCGCATCATAGCGTATTCAAACGTCACCCGGCGATTTGTGGTGGCAATGTATTGTCGCACTGCGGCTATCAGCTCGGCCAACGGATAGCGCCGGTTAATAGGGACAAGCCGGTCTCGCAACGAATCGTTGGGCGCATGCAAAGAAATAGCCAAGTTCACCTGCAATGGCTCTACCGCCATGCGTAGAATGCCGGGGACCAGGCCTACCGTGGAAACGGTCATGCGTCGCGCCCCTAAATTGAACCCTGCTTTATCCGTAAGGCGGCGGATGGCGGCCCAGACGGCATCGTAGTTAGCGAAAGGTTCACCCATGCCCATGAAAACGATGTTAGTCACCCTTGTAGGCCGGGGCATCGGTGTGGGTTGGATGCCATCCCATTGAGAGCGCCGCAGCCAACGGGCGAAATAGAGCACCTGAGCGACAATTTCCCCCGGCGTCAAGTCACGCACGAAGCCCCCCAGCCCTGTGGCGCAGAAAGGGCACCCCATGGCACATCCCGCCTGGGTGGAAACGCAAAGGGTACACCTTTTCTCGTAAAACATGAGTACCGCTTCAATGGTAGCACCGTCTGGGAGGGCAAAGAGAACTTTGCGGGTGAGACGATCGGCAGATGCTTCGGTAACAATGGGACGTAGCGGTTGCAAGGTAAAGTGCGCCGAGAGCAACGCTGGCAATGATCTTGGGAGATTATGAATTTCCCGGAAATCAGCCGCCAATTGTCGATACATCCCCCGCCACACCTGGCGGGCCCGAAATGGTTTCTCATCCAAACGACCAAGTTCCGCTATTAGCGCTTCCAAATCTAAATCGAAGGCATTGTGCAAGGTCTCCCTCGGCTGCTGATTTTCCTTCCTCCTCATGACTGACTCTCCACCGGCATCGCTACTGGCTTATCATTAGCCAGCACCGGCTTGGAGGGCAAACTGGTCAATCGCCTTACGATAAGCCCCTAACGTCGCTTCTGCTACCTGTCGCCAGGTGAACGCCTTCGCCCGCGTGAATGCCTCCAAGCTCAACTCCCGGTGTAGGGACTCATCTTCCAAAATAGCAATCATAGCTTCGGCTAATTCCACCGCGTCCCGCGGCGCTACCAGGATAGCGGCATTACCGACCAGCTCCGGCAGGGAGGTAGTGTTAGCCGCGATAATAGGAGTGCCGCAAGCCATTGCCTCCAGTACGGGCAAGCCAAAGCCTTCGTAGAAGGAAGGGAAAATGAGCGCCTCGGCCAAAGTGTAGAGAGCCGGCTTGTCTTCTTCCGCGATCCAGCCGATGAAATGAACTTTATCTGTAATGTCGAATTCTGCTACTACTTGCCGGGGATCGGGGAAAAAGCGGCTGGGGTGAGCAGGAAGTTTCCCCGCCACCACCAGCGCTACATCGCGTGTCTCCTCTTTGATGGCATCACTGTTTTCATCCAGAGGCTCCGTTGGGGCAGAGATTACTGCTTTGTAGGCTTGAATGAGGGTTACTACATTTTTCCGCTGGTCGAAGCCGCCTAAGTAAAGCAGGAAGCGCTCCGGCAGTTGGTAGCGCTCACGGATCCGCTGCAAAGTGGCCAAGTTTCTCTCGGGGTGGAAAGTCTCTTCTACAGCTAAAGGAATAGCTTGGATCTCTTTGCCGGCCGGTTGTAAGTAGTTGACGATGTCCCTTCGCGATGCCTCCGAGTCGGTGATGATAATATCTGCCCGCTTAGCTGCCATGGAAACTAACTGAGTGTAGGTTCGCACTAAGATGCTGCCCCGGTATCCCACTAACAGCATGGGGATTAGATCATGCACGGTAACCACCGTGGGCACCTGGTGTAAGAGAGGGGATCCCCAATAAGGCACGTGGGCCACGTCTACATGATCATGAGGGCAAGCCCGAGGGAAAGCAACTTGTTCAAACCAAACTTTGGTCAGGTTCTCCGAAAAGTGATCAAAAGGCGTTGGCAGCGGCACGATCTTAACCTGAGGTATGTCTTTCTCTTTTTCCGGCGAGATCGTCGCTGGTGTATAAACAAAGTACTCATTTCCAGGGGCAATTTCCACCAAATGGCGCACTAAGTAATGAAGGTACTGACTGCTACCGGTGGATCTTTGTTCCCAAAACCAGCCATTTAATCCAATGCGCATTGTTTCTCTCTATCGCTGTTGGCCTATATAGCTTTGGATTGCGCACGCTGGTTGCCTTCTTCTCAGTTGCGGAAGAACGCGACCGTGCGTTGAATTCCTTCTTGCAATGCAATTTGAGGCTGCCAGTCGAGATCTTGTCCTGCTTTACTGCTGTCTAAATAGATACGATAGACTTCCCCTACCTTGGCTGGGCCATAGGTAGGCTCTTTCCGATAGCCAGTAGCCGCTTTTAACGCCGAGAAAACCTCATTAACGCTGACCGGTTCACCCCAACCTAAATTGTAAATTTGACCGGAGCCTTTATCTGTCGCCAGTAGATTTGCCTTGACGATATCATCCACGTAAACGAAGTCCCGTTGCTGTTCGCCATTGCCATTGACAATGCACTCCTTGTTGTCAAGCATCTGTCGGGTAAAAATAGCAATGACGCCAGCTTCCCCAAAAGGATCTTGTCGCGGCCCGTAGACATTCGGATAGCGCAGGATGGTGTAGTCGAGACCATAGTTGTATTTGTAGAGGAAGAGATAGTGTTCCACGGTGTGTTTACTGACACCGTATGGATCCAACGGGTTAACAGGATGCTCTTCCGTAGCCGGCAGAGAAGTGGGCTCGCCGTAGCAAGCACCTCCTGTGGAAGCATAGATGACCTTGCTCACTCCTTGTTTACGGGATACCTCCAACAAGTTGATGGAGCCGATGATGTTCGTTTCGGCATAGATGTCTGGTTTTTCCACGGATTCTCGCACATTGGCCAAGGCAGCTTCATGAAAAATAATTTGCGGCTTTTCCCGCTTGATAACCTCTGCCAACGCTGAGATGTTGCGAATATCCACTTCGTAGAAACGGGCTTCCGGCGCCACATTACTCCTTTTGCCGGTGTGCAGATTGTCGACGACAACCACTTCATATCCCGCTGCTAAGCACCCATCTACGATGTTTGACCCAATGAAGCCGGCCCCACCGGTGACCAATACTCGCATATCGTTCTCCTTTTTGACGTGCAGGAGGCAAATATCGCCTCGCCTCCCGGCACTGTTGTAGACCACAGAATACACGTAAATAGATGTAAAGTCAATTATAGGCGAAAGGTACAGTACAACCTGGAAGAAAGAGTATTCCAATGAAGGCGGTGGAGCTCTCCGTATCAGATCTGGAATTGCTGGGGCAGAGATTTGTGTCTTAAGCTTTGGTCTGCTATGATAAGTGGCATGTCTACTTTGAGCTGGACTCTAGCGTTTTTTATTTTAGCCACAGAAAAACACATAACTTCATAGATTTGGGTCGAAAAGCAAAGGAAAATCTGTGTTAATCCGTGGTGAATATAGTTAGGTCAAGCCTAAAACGTCATTTCCGCCAGACTCCAGTTTTGAAGAAAGCCTCGTAGACGGAAGTCCCAGGAGTAAAGGTGTATCAATGCGGGTTAGCTCGTTAGGTATCGTTGTTGCCGATCTGTGGAAAAGAATGCAAGGCTGGCAACGACTCACCTACCCTACTGCCGCCTCCTTTGTGGCTTTCGCCGCCATCCTGGTGGGTATTTCTACCGGTTATGCCTCAGTATTTTTCATCTGGCTACTAGATTACTTAGAGCACCTCTTTTTTGATGTTTTCTACAATTACCTCTTTCAACTCGGGCTGGGTCACCTTGCCATCATCTTGATACCAGTGCTGGGAGCGCTTGCGGCTGGGCCCCTGATTACCTTCTTTGCTCCGGAAGCCAAAGGTCACGGCGTACCAGAAGTAATGATGGCCATTGTCCTGAAGAACGGTAAGATGCGACCGGTGGTAGCACTAATCAAGGCAGTGGCTTCTGCATTCTGTCTTGGTAGTGGTGGTTCCGCCGGCCGCGAGGGGCCCATTGTCCAGATCGGCTCTGTTCTGGGTTCAGTTATAGGGCAGTGGTTGCACATGTCCACCGAGCAGGTGCAAACACTGGTGGCCGCCGGCTCAGGAGCCGGCATTGCTGCCGTATTCAACGCCCCTATTGCCGGTTCCATGTTTGCCATAGAGATTATCTCCGGAGAGTTCTCGACGGCGAACTTCGGCAGTGTCATAGTAGCAGCGGTAACTGCCAGCATCATTGCCCGGCATTATTTAGGCGAAGCGCCAGCCTTTGCCATGCCCTCTTATTCTCTCGTCTCTCCCCAGGAGTTATTACTTTACGCCATTTTAGGGATATTAGCTGCATTAGTTGCTTATCTCTTTGTGCAAGCGCTCTATGCCACCGAAGATATCTTCGATAACTGGCACTTCCCCGATTACCTGAAGCCAGCCGCCGGGGCCATAATCCTGGGCGTTGTAGGCTACTTTGCCCCCTACTCTTTGGGCACTGGCTTACCGTGGATCGCCAGCGCACTGGCAGGAGAGGTATTCTGGCGAGTAATGCTCATTGCTGCTTTTGTGAAAATATTGAGCACTTCACTAACTTTAGGCTCTGGTAACTCCGGTGGCATTTTCGCCCCTTCACTCCTCATGGGAGCCATGTTAGGCGGCGCTTTCGGTGTTGGCGTAAACCACCTATGGCCTACAATAACCGGTACATATCAAGCTTATGCCCTGGCAGGTATGGCAGCCCTCTTTGCCGGTGCTGCCAGGGCACCGTTGACTGCCATTATTATGGTTTTTGAGATGTCAAATGACTACCGGATGATCTTGCCCCTCATGTTTGCCACGGCTACCAGTGTGTTAGTATCAGTAATCCTTTCCAGCGAGAGCATTTACACGCTGAAATTGGTGCGCCGCGGGATTCACTTACAACGGGAACGAGAAATTGATGTGATGCAGGGCGTGACAGTGCAAGAAGTGATGACCACGAACATTGAGCATGTAGACCCGGAAAATAGTTTACAGGAGCTGGAACGGATTTTCGAGACCACTCACCACCACGGCATGCCGGTTACCGACCGAGAAGGCCAGTTTGTGGGATTGGTGACGATAGCGGATTTAGAGCGGGCAAAAGCGATGGGCAAATTCCCCGCCGGCCGGGTGATTGACATTACAAACACACACCCGGTCATTGCTTACCCCGACGAGCCGGTTTGGTATGCTTTGCGGGCTATGGGGGAAAAAGATGTAGGACGCTTGCCAGTTGTAGACCGTGAGGACCCCACTAAGCTATTAGGAATGCTGCGCCGCGGTGACCTGGTACGCGCTTACCAACGCGGCATCCAGAAGCGGTTGCACGCTCATACCGCTGCGGATAGGATGCGTTTAGCGCATCTGACCGGGATGTCAGTGCGCGAGCTTACAGTGCAGCCGGGCGCGCCTATTGCGGGTAAAGCAATTAAAGATGCCCGTATCATGCCCGGCGTCTTGCTGGTGACGCTAAAACGTCAAGGCAATGTGGCTGTTATTCACGGCGATGTAATCTTGCGTCCCGGTGACAAAGTCACTGTTTTAGTAAAAAGCCGTGCCTCGGATCAGGTGCAGTCACTTTTTAGCCCGCGGAAAGAAGAGAAAGAGATTTATCGTCACAAAGCACCTTTCGAGTAACAACTTCCGGCACGTTTCAGGAAATAAGCTCTGCTTCTTTACAAATGACGGCATGGAACAATGGAACTGAGCCACAGAACATCACGGAAACTCTATCGTAAGATTTATTTTAGCCGCCGGATGAAAAATTTAAAATCCGATAACTGCTCAACCTTGAGTAAATAGAACGCAGATACCGCAGATTTCACGCTGACACTCGCAGATAAAGCAAATAAACCAGAAAAGATCAGCGAAAATCAGCGTGTGTCAGCGTCATCAGCATCCAATTGTTGGGGGCCAAGTAGTAACTTTCTGTGCTTTTAACCCGTGCAATCTGTGTAATCTATGGTGAAGATAGCCCGATCGAGCCTAAACCGTCATTTCTACCAGACTCCAGCTATCAATACAGAACGCCAATTCCGCCGGTTTTAGATGATACTTTTGAACGGGTGGTTTGAATGATCGGGCGGCGAATTCGTTCGTCTGCTTTCTTATGATAAAATATAATGGCTGTTTTCAATATTCACATTGCACTTCAACGGTGATTTCCAAAGGAGTCATCATGAGCCTGTGGCCTGCCTGTGCGGGCACACCACAGCGGATGAAAACGCCCCCT
>WFQT01000164.1 GCA_015486895.1 Anaerolineae bacterium | reverse complement strand
GGGTCCCACCCCCAATAACCACCCCAACCTAGCTCAATATACGACCACTGTGAACCCATTAGGATGCCGAAAGTGAGAGCCACCCAGGCAATGAGTGCCCAACGGCGTACAACTTTAAGCCAATCGTTGCTTAGCTGACCGCTAATTAGAGCGGCCATAGCGTAGGCAAAGGGAATTGTAAAACCTACGTAACCGAAGTAAAGGCCGATAGGATGAATCACCATCCAGAAGTTCTGTAGCAGTGGGTTTAAGCCCTGGCCGTCCGGGACGATAAAGTCCATCATCTGGAAAGGATTAGCGGCAAAGAGAGAGAGGATAAGGAAAAAGGCCAATACGCCGTGCAAGATGGCCAACACATAAGGCGATAGCACCGGCAACCGGTGACGCAATTGCAAACCAGCGAAAGCAGCGTAAATAGCCAGCACCAAAACCCAGAAGAGAATGGACCCAGATTGTCCTCCCCAGAAAGCGGCGATTTTGTAGATAAGGGGCAACGCGCGCTCTGTATGCGTGACCACATAGAGGAGCGTGAAATCATCGTTAACCAAAGCATAAACCAGCGCCACGCTGGCAATTCCCACCAGGCCCACGATCAAGTATAGCCCCCGGCGGGCGCTCTCCCCCCAAGCCTCGTTGCCCGTCCAAACATCCAGGGAAGCGGCAAGAATGCCGTAAAGAGCCACACCTAAAGCAACGACCAACGATATGTAACCTATTTGATTTAGCAATCTTGATACTCCGATAAATACCACTCATGCCATAGCACGGCAAACCGCAACTAACGCAGAGCAAGCAGTCAGAAATTGGACACTGGTTTTCACAGATCTTTCTGTGCCTTCGTGATTTTGCTGCTTAGTGTTCTGCTTCCTCTATCAGCAGCCCCTCCCCTTCGGTTCAGGTGATGGCTATCTATGTCTTGACTTTTTTTACCCTTTCACCATCTTTTCAATTCTTCTTCTAGCTGTTGCCAGTAAGGATCATCAGCAGTAAGGAGAGCAGATACAGATGATTCTGCGATTGAGTTTCGGCGCCTCATGCTGTTACGCAGTTGCAAGAAGAGCCAGACGCCGACGAGCAGCAAAGCCGCTCCGGGCAACAACCAGGTCACCAGGTGCAGACCACGACGGGGCGGCTCGCCTAACACTACCGGTCCGTATTGTTGCACGAAATAAGATCGAATCTGCCCCGGTGTTTCCCCGGCGGCCAACTTTTCGCCAATGACCTGTTTCATCTGCCGGCAGAGAGGAGTTTCACAGACATCCAGCCGTTCTCCGATACAAAGGGGACAGTACATGGTCGCAGCAACATCCATGATCTGTTGTCGAGTAATAGTGATTCTAGTAGGAGTAGGAGTAGGAGACTGACTCTGGGCTATAGCATTCCCTACAGCGCCGATGATGAGGAAGATGACAAACAAGAGCAATAAGGTGGCAACAAGGCGGTAAAGTGTGTCTTTCATCGTCAGGTAAGCTGCATCCTCTCCTCTTGAACGCCAACGATCTCTAAGATGGTTGTCTCTTCCTCACGCCCATGCAACCGTTGCCGGCCCCAGGGCGCTGTTACAACGCTATTTCCCAAAGCCTTGGCAGTCTCGGCACTGATGAGGATTTGCCCATTCTGTGCTAACTCCTGCAGACGATTAGCGATATTCACTGCGTCGCCGATAGCAGTGTAGTTCATAAGCCGGGGGCTGCCCACATTACCGACGATAGCTTCCCCGCTGTGGATGCCAATGCCAAAATCAAAAGCATGTTCTCCTAACTCCTGGGAAATTGCGAGCAATCGTTGTCGCATGGTCCAGGCAGCCTTGACCGCTCGCAGTAGATGGTCTGGTTGCTCGACGGGAGCGTTGAAGAGGGCCATGACGGCATCGCCCATAAACTTGTCTACTGTGCCGTTGGTGGCAATGATAGCCTCCGTAGCTTCTGATAAGTAGCGGTTCAAAATATTCATGAGCTGGCGAGGTTTTAGCTGTTCTGCTAAACGTGTATAGTTACGCAAGTCCATGAAAAGCACAGAAACAGTCTGTCGTACGCCGCCGAGATCAGGCAATCCCGGCAAAGCAAGCAACCGTTCCGCTACCGGTGAAGCCATATAACGCTCAAAGATAGCTTTCAACTTGGCATTGGCTTGATCTAACTCTTCTTGCAGTCGCACGTTTTCCCGTTGCAAAGAAGTACGTTCTAATACTTCTTTAATACGACTGCGCAAGTCATGAAAAGTAAACGGTTTGGTCATGTAGTCATTAGCGCCAAAGAGAATGGCATTACGAGCAATTTTCTCAGATGTCAGAGCGCTGATCATAATAATGCCTACGATTGGGTCTTGCTCGCGAATACGACGCAGGACATTCAAGCCATCTATTTGGGGAATAATGACATCCAACAGGATAATATCTGGCTTCTCTTGTTGGAAAAGCTGTAATGCCTCGGTGCCGCTGGTAGAGGTAATTATGTCGTATCCCTCTGGACTCAAAACACGGCGCAGCAATGTAAGTGTTGCAACTTCATCATCAACAACTAATATTCGCTTGCGATCCTTCATTATGATTCCATCCCATCCGCTTAACACGCAATTAGTGGGTGACGTTGCCTCCGAGGGATGAGGAAAACTCATTATAACATAAATCTCTGTGTGTCCAAATTGTGTCTATGGATAGATATCATACACCGGTTCCTAGGAAATCTGTGACCGCCAAGCCGGCCCTGCAACAAAGCATTCTACTACAACCTTCACAGATTTCTTAGATTTATTGTATCGGTCAGTGACACCGTGCGCTAAACGCCCGGCAACTATAGCCTGAGATAACGAAGCCTGCTGTACAGGCTACAAACAGCCATCGATTGAGGCAATCAAGGCGCTACCGTTTGCACAATAGCGATAGCGGCTGCTTTTGGTCCCCCCAGATGGCTAAAAGCAGCCTGTAACTGCTGAGCGCGTGCCTGGAATTGCTTTTGAAAGAGAAGCCGATCCAACAGCGCTGCCAGGTTGGCTTTGGTAGCATGGGAAGCTGCCATAGCAAAGCCAATGCCGTTGGCTTGTACTCGCGTTGCTTGCCGGTGTTGATCACCGGCATGGGGCACTATAATCTGCGGCAAGGCGTTGATGATAGCCTGGTGAGTCGTGGCCACGCCGCCATGGTGAATAACTGCCCAGAGGCGAGGGAAAAGAGCGTCGAAATCAACCCACGGCAGCAGGATAGTATCCTGTGGTAAAGCTGCGGCTAACCGTTGCCACTGTTTCTCTGGCCAGCCGCGCCCGGCGGCTATCACCGGAACAGCGCCGACCTGCCTCACTGCGGCAGCACTGTTTTGAAAAAAGACGATGTCCTGGTTGAAAGTGCTGCCCAACGTGATAAGCACAATCCGCCGGTGACGCGGTATAGCTTGCAGCCATGTTGGCATCCCAGTTGGTGCGGTTGCCCGTCCCCCCGCAAAGAAAGTCTGCTTTCCTATGTCCTGTTGGCCATACCACTCCCGGTTGAAGTAACTCACGTGTAAGTACGGCGATTGTGGCCACGGCAAAGCCCCATGGCTCCAGTAGCTGCCCTCGATTCGCAATTGCTTGGTGAGGTAACGGAAGCGAGCCCAGGCAGTTTCGCCCAAAGGAGTGGGTTGTCCACCAATGGTTTCTGCCGGAACACCGCAAACGACCAGCGGCAAGCCCTGTTTTTCGGCAAGAATGGTAGCAGCAACAACGTAAGGTTCTGTGAGAATGAGATCAGGCCGGAATTGGGCACTGACATCTCCAAGAGCGGCAACTCCGGCCAGTACACTTTTCTCGTCGAGCCAGACATCTAAAGCCCGTTGTTGGCGGCGTCGCGCCCTTTCCACTGGGGTCAAGTTGGCCGGCAGCGGCGGTAGTTGTGATTGCCAACCTGTGGTAGACAGTGGCACGGTGGGCAAGTTGGCATGCCGAGGCAGGCTCAGCGCCGGCGCTTCGCTAGCCCAGAGCACGTGATGACCCTCATCCTGCAAAGCACGGGTGGTCACCAAATATCCGCCCCAATCAAAATGCCCGGGCAACGGCGCAGCAACGGCCAAAATACGCATAGTAGCTTCAGCTCAACTCAGCGATGCGTTGGGCATAACCGAAGATACCGGAAGTGCCGCCCGTGTGCCAGAACAGCACATTTTCGTCCCGCTTGAAATACTTTTGTTGCACCAGATCAATCAGCCCTGCAAAAGCACGGCCTGTGTATACTGGATCTACCAGCACGCCCTCAAAGCGGGCAACCTGTCGCATGGCATTGAGCTCCACTTGGCTCATGACACCATAGCCGCCACCAATGTAGTTATCATTGACGAGGATATCCCGCGGGTTGAAAATCCGGGGAACGTCCAGCAGGTCAGCGGTTCCGTTAGCAATGTCGGCGACTAAAGATTGTAATGCGCCTGCTTTCTTGTCCACACTGATGCCAAGGATATGTCCCTCAAAGCCGGTCATTTCCGCCCCCACTACCAGGCCACTTTGTGTGCCTCCGGAGCTGGATGCAAAAACTATGTAGTCGATGCGCAGATCCATCTCTTGAAGCTGGTCTTGCAACTCGAACATAGCGGCGGCATAAGCTGCTGCCCCAATGCTGTTAGAGCCGCCATAGGGAATCACGTATGGGTGATGGCCTTCGGTTTTTAACGTTAAAGCAAGCTCTTCCAGTGCTGTGAGCATATCCGTCTTCGGGGCCACCAAGTGAATTTTAGCGCCTACGAGCTGATCCAACAATGTGTTGCCAGTTATAAGACTTGGTCGTTCGCCCCGCAGGACTAAATGGCACTGCAAGCCGGCCCGAGCAGCCGCAGCAGCGGTCTGCCGACAATGATTAGACTGCACTGCCCCGGCGGTGAGCACGGTGTCGGCACCCTGCGCCAACGCTTGGCCGATAAGATATTCCAGTTTGCGTGTTTTGTTGCCCCCCGTGGCCAAACCGGTTTGATCGTCCCTCTTAATGAAAATGTTTGGGCCGTTTAATGCCTGGGTCAGCCGGGGAAGAGAGTGCAGCGGTGTGGGAAAGAAGCCCAATTCAATATGGTCTAACTGCGAAAATACGTATGGTAATGTCATAATGTCCTCCTTGACCTGCTCATGGCTCTGAAATCGAGAGCCGCCAATTAATGATACCACCATTCATCACTCCATTGAGACTTGCTTTAATGTCGATGTCGGGCCGGGCAGTGCAACAGCCGTCAACTGGGCAAGCGCTTCCTCCAAAGCACTGATTTTGGCCTCAATTTCCTCGATCTCGTTTAGAAGCGGTAGTGGCGGCGTCAGCCCGAAATATGCTCGCTGTAATTCTAAGCGGCCTAAATCCTTTTGGGCTTGCTGCAACTGGGCACGCAAAATGGCCACCTTCTGTCGCCGGTCTACGGTAAAAGGAACTATCGAGATATTGCTTTTGCTACCATCCTGCTGATCAATTTGGAAGCTCTCCCGCAGGGAAAGCCACCGACGCCAAAGGCTGCCGTTTATTTGGAACCCATCCTCAGTGTGTTGCAGGTAACCTAACTGATGCAGGGACTCCAATAGCCAACGGGCGCCGGGCAAATCGCTAAGTTCTGAGAGCAATTCTGACTCCTGAATGGGGGCATTTTCATAAACCAGAGTAAAGACTTCTTGCTCGGCTGAGGTCAATTGCTTGTAATGACTCTCAAAATATGTCGCCAGGAAAATGTCAATGCGTATCTCTTCTTCTTTTTGTACTGGCTGCAAAGTACCGGCTTCCCCGCGAAAAAGGCGCTGGCACAGATATTGGACCAGAAAGGGATGACTGCCACTGGCTTGCTGAATGATGCGCACTTGTTGATCGGACACGTTCACCGGGCGTGGCAGCTTTTCCTGATGAATGAGCCCTTTTAGCGCCGGTGGAGTCAGTGGTCCCAGATAGCGAGCGCTGAAGTTATGCAAAAATGAGGTGCTGGGCCAATACTTTGTCAGGGTATTAATGCGGCTCAACGATTTGCCTGCTGTCAGGATGGTTCGCGTCTGCTCATCGCCGAGGATAAACTTATGCAATTGCAGCAGGGCTGGCTGATCATTGTCGGCTAAAGACAGCAAGGCTTCACCGTGGTCCAGAAGTAAGAGGAAACGCCGGTAATGGTCGTTAATTGCTTGGCGAACGGCGCGTAAAGCAACGAAAGGGTCGACGCCACTTAGAGAGCCAACGTCGATGTCGTTCAAAGCGAATCGCTCAGCTTGTTCTTCTAAGGCGGTTTGTAGTTCTCTGCTTAGCGTTTCACCATTTTCTACACCGGCCAGGTCCCAATACAGAGGTGCCCAGCGTACGCTCAGGTTAGCGAGCCGCTCTACTTGTCGCAGAAGGGATGTCTTGCCACTACGGCTATTCCCGACAACCCAGATGGCATTGTTGGAACCTTGAAGTATCTCATTCAGAAGCAGTTCCCGGCCATAAAAACTGGAACCGCTGACCCAGTTGCCGGTAATGTATGGATTAGGCCGAGAGGACATTGGAATACCTCCCTATTACAATTAATTATCTGTCTATTTTGTGAGAAATCATACCACTTCTCGCTAAATTATACCATAGGTGGTTTGGACTGGTATCATCGTGAGAGAGGAAAGGAAAGGAAAGGGCTAAATAAACAGCCAGACTTGCACTACTCTAAGTCATTGAGAGGATATCTGTTAAAGTTAGGAGAGGCCGGGCAGGGGCTGGCTGTAGAGCGCTGAGACGTGTGTTAGGGGTTGTTGTTTTGCTGGTGTGTTGTGTAGTGATGTTGTTTGTGGGTAGTTATTTGACTACACGAAAAACCCCATCTCCCACTCAAGCTCTCTTTCCCTAACCGTTCTTTTATAGATTGTCAGCACACCCCCAACAGGGAAAATAGCCGCTATCTTAACACTCATCTTCATGCAAGTCCTTGGCAATAGAGGAAAAATTCATTATAATGGCCCCAAGCTAACCCCAACGGAGCAAAACATGCATCCAAAATCTGGGCAACAACAATCTTCTCTGTCCTTAGCTATTACCGTCTTCAATGAAGGGACCGCCATTCGCGAGCTTTTGGATTCCCTCGGCGCACAAACTAGGCCACCGGCTGAAGTCATTATCGTAGATGGAGGCTCGCAAGATGATACCCTATCCCAAATCAAGCAGTATCAAGAGCATCTGCCACTAAAGGTCATTGTAGCGCCGGGAGCAAACATCAGTCAGGGCCGGAACATCGCCATCAATGCCAGCAACGGGGCCATCATCGCGGTCACCGACGCCGGGGTGCGCTTAGAGCCGGACTGGCTGGAGAAGCTCACAGCGCCATTAGCCGGCCGGGAAACCCAGCCGGAGGCAGTGGCCGGCTTTTTCCAGGCAGATCCTCATAACGCTTTCGAGCTGGCATTAGGGGCCACAACATTGCCTTTAGCTAGAGAGGTTAACCCCGAGACATTCCTCCCTTCCAGTCGTTCCGTGGCTTTCACACGCGCAGCGTGGGAGGCCAGCGGCGGCTATCCCACCTGGCTGGATTATTGCGAAGACCTGCTTTTCAACTTCCGGCTATGGGCAGTGTGTCGGGAAATTCACTGGGTGCCAGAAGCTGTCGTTCACTTCCGGCCCCGGCGGAACTTGCGTCAATTCGCCCGCCAGTATTACCATTACGCCCGTGGCGACGGTAAAGCGGATCTCTGGCGGCAGAGGCATCTCATTCGTTATGTAACCTACTTTATCGCCCTTCCCCTCTTGCTCTACGGGGTATTTCACACCATCTGGGCCGCCGTTCTGCTGGTCATTGGAGGTGGGCTCTATCTGCACCGCCCCTGGCTCAGGTTACAGGAGTTGGGGAAAACGTACAACCAACGTACAAATATCATTGCAGCCTTCTGGGTACCAATCATCCGGGTGGCCGGCGACATAGCTAAAATGCTCGGCTACCCAGCAGGATTATACTGGCGATGGCAACATCGCCGGCAGCCAGAAATACACTGGCGACAAGGTTTGCCTGAGGGCATACAAGGCAGTTCCGGCGGCAAAGTCATTTAAAACGGATTACACCGATTTTTTGTTTATCTAATCTGTGTAATCCCGTAATCTGTGGTTAGCTTTTTTTGATCCTGGCTCGGCCAGGCTAAGATTCTATGAAAATCTGTGGCTAAAACACAGAAACGCCATTGTGCAAAAGGTTATTAAAAGCCTCAGGAGCTTCTATCGGCACCAGATGGCCAGCGCCCGGCACAATCTGCAAACGAGCAGCCTTTATGGCGCTCGCCATAGCTTCCGCTTTTGCCGGTGGAGTTAATGCGTCCTCCTGACCCACGACAACCAACGACTTACAAGTGATACCCTCCAAACCCGGTGTCGAATCAGGCCGGCCAGCCATCGCTTCCAAAGCACCGATCACGCCGTTCGCCGGCTGTCGCGCCATCATCTCCCGCAGCGAACGCACCGCAATCGGCTTCTGGAGCAAAGTCATTGGTGCAAAGAGCTTGGGTAATAGGCCGTCCACAATGCTTTCTACGCCCTGCCGGCGCACCTTCTCAATAGCCGCAAAACGCCCTTCCCGACCTTCCAGTGTGTCCGCTGTGGCTTGCGTATCCACCAAAACTAATCCGGACAACCGCTCTGGGTGGCGTCGTTGGAAAGCGAAAGCGATATAGCCACCCATGGAAAGCCCCACTAACACCACCTTTTCCACGCCCAAAACATCCAAAAGCCCGGCCAGGTCATCCGCAAAGCGGTCCATGCTGTAGCCGCCCTCCGGAGCATCACTTTCCCCAAAACCACGCAAGTCCGGAGCAATCATGCGAAAATGATCCGCCAACCCCGACAACTGCGCCCGCCACATCGTATGATCGAAAGGAAAACCATGCACCAGGAGCAACGGTATCCCCTCTTCTCCTTCTACAACGAAATTGAGGTAAACGTCCCCAACTTTCACCCGCATTTACCGACCTTCCCTTCTACTAAGGGCTTGTTGTCCCCTTAAGCCCCTTGTGATAAAATCTCATTCATGGAATCACTTGACTTAGCCATCGTTATTGTCAATTATAACACCGAAAAGCTCCTAAGGGAATGCCTTAATTCCTTAGAGGCAGCCAGGCACGGCTTGAAAGTCCGCGTCTGTGTCATAGACAATGACTCACCAGACGACAGCGTTACCATGTTACGGGAGCAATTCCCTGCTATCCACCTGATCGCCAACGATAAAAACATCGGCTATCCCAAAGCCAACAACCAGGGTCTACGTTGGTTTGGGTTTCCCGACGCCGGCGAAGCGCCCGACAGGCCGCCGGGGCAGCTTCCCCGTTACGCCATTTTGCTCAACCCAGACACAGTTCTCCCACCCAACAGTCTGAAAGAAATGGTCGCCTTTATGGAAACGCATCCAAAAGCAGGTGCTGCCGGCCCCCGTTTGGTGCGCCCGGACGGCAGCCTTGACTTAGCCTGCCGACGCAGCTTCCCGTCGCCAGAAGTGTCCTTTTACCGCCTGACCGGCTTAAGCAAAGTATTCCCAAAGAGCCGCCGGTTTGGCCGTTACAACATGACTTTCATGCCGGAAACGGAGACCATCC
>WFQT01000163.1 GCA_015486895.1 Anaerolineae bacterium | reverse complement strand
TCTTTAATCCAGAACTGGTAGTCGTCGGCGGGGCGATGAGCATGGCGGGGCGTCACTTACTGCCGGCCATCAACCAGGCGGTCGAGGAGCGAGCCTTGGCCGAGACGCGAGCGCAGACGCAGGTTGTGCTCTCCGCCTTTGGATCCGATGCCAGTGTGATGGGCGCCGTGGCATTGGTCGTCAAACAGATCCTCTCTACACCCAGCAGCGTAAAACGGCGCTCAGTATAATCCCATCACCAAATGGAAAGGAGGTGGCAAAAGAATCAAGCAGTATGTCCCAGCCTGAAGCGGATGCTGCAGGCATTGTGAACGTTGTGGAATGCAAATAGAAATGTGAAGGAGGGATCTCAAATGTTCAAGAAGTACATGTGGTATGTCGTGATGGCTGCCTTGCTCGTAGCCTCGATACTATTGGTTGCCTGCGGCGGGGCCCAGGCGCCCACTGTGACGCCGCAGCCAACCAAGCCACCCGTAGCAACGAAAGCATCTCAACCCACCGCCGCGCCTGCTACCGGCGGCAAGCTGGAGATCTTCAGTTGGTGGACTGCGGGTGGTGAGGCCGAGGGGCTGAACGCCATGTACAAGATCTACAATGGTAAGTACCCGAACGTGAAAATTGTGAACGCGACGGTGGCCGGTGGAGCCGGTTCGAACGCCAAGGCAGTGCTGGCCACGCGGATGCAGAGTGGTGATCCGCCTGACTCCTTCCAGGTGCATGCTGGACATGAGTTGATCGATTCCTGGGTCAAGGCGGGCAAGATGGAACCAGTGACCTCCATCTTCAAGGAGAACGGTTGGCTGGACAGGTACCCCAAGGGCGTGATCGATATCCTGTCGTACAAAGGTGAGATCTGGAGTGTTCCGGTGAACATTCACCGCTCGAACGTGCTATGGTACAACAAGAAAGTGTTTGCCGACAACGGTCTGAAGCCGCCGACGACGTTTGACGAGTTCTTTGCGGTGGCGGACAAGCTGAAGGCAGCCGGGGTGACACCGCTGGCTTTAGGTGACAACGGCATCTGGACGGCCAATCACCTGATGGAGTCGGTGCTGCTGGGTTCGATGGGGCCGGAGAAGTACAAAGGTTTGTGGGACGGCAGCACGGACTGGAACGGGCCGGAGGTCAAGAGTGCGCTAACGACCTTTGCTAAGGTGATGAACTACGTCAACGAGGATCATGCAGCGTTGTCGTGGGATCAAGCAGCGCAGTTGGTAGCCGACGGAGACGCGGCGATGACCATCATGGGTGATTGGGCGGAAGGTTACTTCAAGTCCATCAAACTGAAACCGGGTGTAGATTTTGGTTGGGTGCCATCGCCGGGTACGGCGGGGACATTCATCATGCTCTCCGATTCATTTGGTCTACCCAAAGGCGCTCCGGATCGCGACAATGCCATTGCCTGGCTGACGGTCTGTGGTTCGAAGGAAGGGCAGGATGCTTTTAATCCTTTGAAAGGTTCGATCCCGGCGCGGATGGACGGTGACCGCTCTTTGTACGATGTCTACCTGCAGTCGGCGATGGACGATTTCAAGACTAACAAGATCGTGCCCAGTTTGACGCATGGAGCAGCAGCCTCGGAAGGTTGGGTGACAGCTTTCAGTGACGTCATGACGCTCTTTGTCAGCGACAAGGACGTAGCGGCGGCACAACAAGGCATGACGAAGGCCTGCGTCGACGCCGGCGTCTGCAAGTAATCTTACTCAGGAGCAAAGACCTGGCAGGTCTTGCGCGACCTGTCAGGTCTTTTTATAGAAGGAGGAACCGCATGTCCCATGCACGCCGCGAGCGATGGATTGCTTTCATAATGGTCTTGCCTTCCATCCTCTTGCTTGCGCTCTTCGTCTACGGGTTTATCGGCTGGACGGCCGCTGTCTCCCTGTCCAAGTGGGACGGGGTAGAACCAAATTACTCCTGGGCCGGGCTGGAGAATTTCAGGCTGCTTTTTTCCAAGGTTGGGGGCGTGTCTGCCAGGCGCTTCAGCATTGACCTTTGGAACACCCTCTTTTTCACCCTGTTTTTCCTGCTATTGTGTATTATCGTCGGCTTGTTCCTGGCCATTCTGCTTGACCAAAAAATCAGAGGTGAGGGGGTTTTCCGCACGATCTACCTCTTTCCCATGTCCCTTTCCTTCGTCGTTACAGGGGTGGTCTGGCGGTGGATTTTTGCTCCGGGCGCCGGCACGCGGCTGCGGGGGGTCAATGCCCTGCTACACGCAATTGGGCTCAATGCGCTCCGCTGGAAGTGGTATACCGATACCAGTTCTTTCGGACCATTTCACGTGGCCCTTACTCCTGTCATCATTGCCGCCTCCTGGCAACTTATCGGCTATACGATGGCTATGTACCTGGCCGGGCTGCGTAGTATCCCCGAGGAACTGCGTGAAGCAGCACGGGTGGATGGTGCCAGTGAGGTCAAGATCTATCGTCACATTATCCTGCCAATGTTGCAGCCTATCACACTGAGCGCCCTGATCGTCTTAGGCCACATCTCGCTCAAGATATTCGATTTAGTCTACACCATGACCGGCAAAGGGCCGGGTTTCGTTACCGATGTGCCGGGTATTTTTATGTTCGAAACGACTTTCCAGGGGAATCACTATGCCCAAGGGGCGACGATTTCAATCATCATGTTGCTCATGGTCGCGGTGGTGATCATCCCCTATTTGATCTATAGCTTCCGGCGGGAGGTGGAACTATGACCAAGCACTTGAATCCCATGCGGATCGGCATCTATGTCTTGCTCATCCTTTTCGCGCTCCTCTTCTTAGTGCCGGTGTACGTGTTGCTGGCTAGTTCCCTCAAAACGTTCGCTGAAGTGCAAGACATGTCCAAGCTGTGGGTCCCCCCGGCGGGGTTGCACCTGGAGAGCTTCCGCGCTGCTTGGTCGGGCATCCCGGAGAAAGGCTTACGAGGCCTTTCTCGAAACCTACTCAATAGCGTCTATCTTACCGTGCCCGCCACCATTCTGTCCTCATTGCTTGGCTCACTCAACGGCTACGTGCTGGCTAAGTGGAAATTCCGAGGGGCCAGCGTGGTTTTCCCTCTAATGCTCTTCGGCATGTTCATTCCTTACCAGAGCGTTCTCATCCCGCTGACCCAGACCCTGGCCGCCATCGGCTTGGGCGGGACTCTGTGGGGTTTGATTCTGGTTCACGTGGTCTATGGCATCCCTATCACCACGCTCATCTTCCGCAACTACTATGCCGAAGTCCCCACTGACCTGATCGAGGCGGCGCGCATTGACGGCGCTGGCATCCTAAGCGTTTACTGGCGAGTGCTATTCCCCCTGTCGCTGCCCGGATTCGTGGTGGTCATAATCTGGCAGTTCACCAACATCTGGAACGAATTCCTTTTCGCTGTCTCAATTTTGCAGAAGCCGGAGTTACAACCCATCACTGTAGCATTGCGGAATTTAGCCGGCAGCCAGATCAAGGAGTGGAACATGGTCATGGCCGGGACGCTTATCGCTGCCATTCCAACCCTGCTTGTTTACATCGTTCTGGGCCGTTACTTCATCCGGGGACTGCTGGCTGGGTCGGTGAAAGGTTGAGTTGTAATAGACAACATGCAAATAGGAGTCCGCAGAAACGAAAAGGGGCTACCCTTGGCGAGGATAGCCCCGCAGACAATGTAATGCCGCACACGTTGTATCGAAGACAGCTATTTCAGAGGAGCAATTCCGTGTTCTTCATTTTCTTTCTTGGGAGCCAGCCCCCAAACCCCCGTACCCGAAAAGAGGGGCATGCCACTGGGGGCGTTTCACACCTCAGCCCCCTTTCAGGGGGCTTCTTGCCAACGTAGCACGGGGATTTGACCCCCGTGCGCTCGGGCGGAGAACGCCGTCGAATAGAAGTTCAACTTCTCGCAGAAGTTGAACTTTTTAAAG
>WFQT01000162.1 GCA_015486895.1 Anaerolineae bacterium | reverse complement strand
GTGTGTCCGGCCCCGGCGTGGGAAGGGGCGAGCCGGACTGCCACGGCAGCGTGCCCCTTGTCTCTCCTTTGGGGAAAGTGAGGGGCCCTTGCCCCCGTTCTGCTTTCCCCTGGCCGTACCAGAGAGGTTGACCGGGGTGGGGTGGGGTGCCAGTTTCTGCTCCCCAGCCGATCTCTGGAATGGGTGCGTTTTCCGTGACAGTCTGGCGGACTGCACGTTGCACGGCTGAGAAGACGACTCGCGGATCGCGGAAGCGTACTTCTGCTTTGGTGGGGTGGACGTTGACATCCACTAAATCTGGATCTAAGCGGATGTGCAGGACGACAACCGGGTAGCGGCCCACCATGAGCATGGTGTGATAAGCCTGGATGACGGCGAAAACTAAGTTGCGGTCTTGTATCCAGCGCTTGTTGAGGAAGATGGCGATATAGGAACGATTCGACTTATTAAAGCTTGGCAGGCTGGCGAACCCATACACTTGGGGCACTGGCGCTTCTGCACTGCTTTTCATCGCTGTTTCATTGCCTACTAACACCATTTGCTGCGCGGCATTGGGGCCGTAAACGCGGGAGATAACGTCTTCCAAGCGGCCGCTGCCGTGGCTCTGGAATGTGAGCCGGCCTTCATTGATGAGCTGGAAGCGGCATTCAGGGAAAGCTAATGCGTAATGGGTAACGATGCTATGGATGTGGGAGGCCTCGGTGGCCGGGCGGCGCAAGAATTTACGCCGGGCGGGCGTGTTGTAGAAAAGGTTCTCTACGGTGACACTGCTGCCGACCGGGGCTCCGGCTGGCTCTAAAGCGATTTGCTTGCTGCCGTGGATGATGATTTTGCGTCCTGTAGCTTCGTCCTTGTAACGGCTTAACATGGTCACCTGGCTGACAGCGGCGACGCTGGCTAATGCTTCCCCGCGAAATCCTAACGTCTTGATACCGACTAAGTCGGCGGTGTTATTGATCTTGCTGGTGGCGTGCCGCTGGAAAGCTAAAGGCAATTCCGCCGCTGGGATTCCGCAGCCGTTGTCGCTGACTTTTAGGAGGCGTCGGCCTCCTTCTCGGATTTCAATCCGGACGTCGTTTGCCCCGGCGTCTAAGCTATTCTCGATGAGCTCTTTGACTGCGGAGGCAGGCCGTTCGACGACTTCGCCGGCGGCAATCTGGTTACTAATTTCGGGCGGTAGCAAGTGTATTGGCAATGGCTTTCTTCCTTCTTTTTTGGAATGGTGCTTTGCGTTGATGATAACATTGCCGCCGGGGCTTGTCAAAGGACATCCGGTTGTAGAGGACATTCGATCTGGCCCCTGTGGTGTTGCATCTGCCGTGTTTACTGCCATTTGTCTTGAACCTATTTGCTTTCTCGCGCGGGTTGTTGTAAAATGCACGTGAAATTCTGAACAATCCGTATCCTAATGAAATTGTGAGTGTTGAAACATGTTTACCTTCCTTAGCAGCGAGGCTTTAGGAATGCGTAATTGGTGGGATAATGTAGTCTCATATCTTGATTATAATGATGCGAATGGTGATACCTGCTTGAGAACTACGGGGAGGGGCGTGGCTTTGTTCCTGTCCCACACGTCACGAGGCGACCGCAAAGGTGTGCGCCTTATTGAGAAGACAAGAATGGCATAAGTGACCTACAGGAGGTGACCTATGCCATTTTTTTGTTTGTTACTGGATTCTGGCGTTTTTGTTTTAGCCACAGGAAAACACAGGATTTTACTGATTTAGGTTAAAAAACAAAGGAAAATCTGTCAAAGGTGGGCGTTTGGGCTCGTCAGGATTAGCTGACATTTTGGGCCTGGACGTGGTATTGGAAGGACTATAAAGATTCTGGTAACAGTACGGTGGGCAGTTCCGCCCAGCGGTTTCCCTGTGCACTAAAGTGCGGGCCGATCGGTTGGGCAAGAAAGTTGGCCGTGGTTTCCACGAGTACAGCTAATCATCAGATGTATAGAAAAAAGGGAGGCATAGACAAAATGGCAGAATATCAGAATGTTCACGTGGCAATTGAGGACCGGGTAGCGACGCTGACTATTGATCATCCCCCGGCCAACGCCTTTGACACCCAGACTATGCTGGATTTGGAAGCGGCGTTCGACGAGGTGAGTGCCAATGATGATGTGAAAGTGATCATCATCACCGGCGCCGGGCAGTTTGCCTTTGTGGCTGGGGCTGATGTCAATGAGATCGCTACCTTGGACAAAGAGGGCGTAGATGCTCGCTCTGTGATTCAGCGAGGCCAGAAGGTTTTCTGCAAGATTAATGCCAGTAAGAAGCCGGTTATTGCAGCTATCAATGCTGTGGCGCTTGGGGGCGGCCTGGAACTGTCCATGGCGTGCCATATCCGCATTATTTCCCAGCAGGCCAGGATGGGGCAGCCGGAAATGAACCTCGGCATCATCCCTGGTTGGGGAGGAACCCAGCGATTGCCTCGGCTTGTGGGTCGTGGCAAGGCTACGGAAATGATTCTCACTGGCGACATGATTACTGCTCAGGAAGCGTATCGCCTTGGTTTGGTGAACAAAGTAGTGCCGGCAGGCAGCGTTCTCAAGGAAGCATATGGCTTAGCTCGCAAGCTGGCGGGCAAGAGCGCTGTGGCCATGGCGGCGGCGTTAGGGGCCATCGATGAGGGGCTGAAAGAGGCGGATGTAAATGATGGGCTGGAACATGAGCTGGATCATTTTGTCTCCCTGGTTGGTACTCACGACATGCAAGAAGGTGTGGACGCATTCTTGCACAAACGCCGCCCCGTATTTACGGACAATTAACATTTTGTTGTCGGTGTAGTGTTCTGGGTGCTGGTTATGGCTTCTGAGAAGCTCATGCCGTCGCCCAGAGCGGCATTATCTAAAAAGAGGAGATGGCCCATGGACTTTACACTGAATGAAGAACAACAGATGTTCGCCCAGATGTTCAGCGATTTTGCTACCAAAGAAGTCGCTCCCAGGGCCGAGGCCATTGACGCCGAAGAGCAGACGCCGCCGGAGTTGTTGGAACAAGCTGCCATGCAAGGCTTTTTAGGTGCCATCTTGCCCGAAGACTACATGGGGGCTGCTCTAGACTTGGTCAGCTATACCTTGCTGGCGGAGGCATGGGGACGGGCCGACATGAGCAGTGCTACCACATTGCATGCTCACACGATGACTGCCTATGCTATTTTGAAGTACGGCAATGACCAGCAAAAGACGGCTTATCTGGAACCTATGGCCATGGGCGAGAAAATCGGCGCTTTTGCCTTGACAGAACCGGCAGCCGGCAGTGATCCTAATAGCATCATTACTGAGGCTAAGCCGGACGGGGACGATTACTTGCTCAACGGAGTTAAATCGTGGGTAACTAACGGCGGCATTGCCGGCGTGTACGTACTTTTTGCCCGTGCGCCGGAGGGGGTAACCGCTTTCTTAGTCGATGCAGGTGCTCCGGGGTTGAAGGTCGGCGGCAGGGAGAGGACATTGGGTTTGCGCGGTGCCAATATTTGCGCTTTGTACTTGGATGATGTTCGGGTACCGGCAGATCATATTTTAGGCGAGGTCGGACATGGCTTGCGAGTCGGATTAGGCACTATGGATTTCGCTCGACTGAGCTTGGCTGCTGTTGCTTTAGGCGGAGCGGAAAGTGCCCTGGATTTGGGCACCCAGTTCGCTATCGAGCGCAAGCAGTTTGGCGTGCTCATTGCTAATAAACAAGCAATCCAGAATTACATAGCCGATGCACAATTACAGGTGGAAGCGTTGCGCCATTTAGTGCACCACGCGGCTTGGCTGGCGGAGCAAGGAAAACCATATGGTTACGAATCGACATTGGCAAAGCTTTTCGGTGGTGCGGCAGTTTACGATGTGGCCAATACCATGATTCAGGTCCACGGCGGTTACGGTTATATTGTCGATTACCCTATTTCTCGTGTGTACCGTGATGCACGTGGCTTGGCGATCATCGGTGGCTCTGCGGAGATTCAGCGGTTCTTGGTGGCGCGGCATGTTCTGGCCGAAAAAGGCGTTGAGGTAGAGCCGTAACGGCGGGAGGAAGGCAATGGATTTTACTTTTCCCAGAGAACTGGAAAAATTCCGGAAATTGGTGCGCGAATTCGCTAATGAAGTTGTCCGACCGGCATCTAAGGCGGCAGATATCAAGCATGAAGTCAACATGGATGTCATTCGCCAGGCGGCCGATATTGGTTTGTTGGGTGTACCTTTTCCGCAGAAATACGGTGGTGTGGGCGCCGGGGAAACCGGTTACTGCATTTTGATGGAGGAGTTGGGGCGAACTTGCACCTCTACTGCAACCACCATTGGTGCTCATATTGGGATCGGGGCCATGGCGATTTACTTAGCCGGAACCGAGGAACAAAAACAAAAGTACTTAGTGCCGTTGGCTCGTGGGGAGAAACTGGCTGCCTTTGCTCTGACGGAGCCTAACGCTGGTTCTGACGCCGCCGGCATTAAGACGCGAGCCGTGCGTGATGGCGACGACTATGTCATTAACGGCAGCAAGATGTACATTACTAACGGCCCGTTGGCGGATGTGGTTAGCGTTCTGGTAGTTACCGATCCAGTGTTGAAAGCTCATGGCGGTATCACTGCCTTCATTGTGGAGAAAGACGCTGGCTTCCAGGTAGGCACGGTGGAGAAGAAAATGGGCATACGTGGCAGTGCCACCTCTGAGCTAGTTTTTGAGGACGTGCGCGTACCTAAGGAGAACGTGCTTGGTCAGGTCGGTTTAGGTTTTATTATCTTCATGCAGACGTTGGATACCGGCCGACTGACACTTGGGGCAGCCACTTTAGGCGGCGCTCAGGAAGCACTCGAAATAGCCATTGACTATGCCCGGGTACGGGAAGCTTTCGGCAAGCCCATTGCCCATAAACAGTCTATTCAGTTCATGATCGCCGATATGGCGGCAGAAGTGGAGGCGTTACGCTCGTTGGTCTATCGCACCGCCTGGATGGTGGATCAGGGAATGCCTTACACTAAAGAAGCAGGCATTTGTAAACTGTTAGGTTCTCAGATTGCCAGCCGCAACATCCATCGGGCATTGCAGATCCTTGGTGCTTTGGGCTATAGCCGGGATTTTCCGGTGGAGCGGATGTTCCGGGATGCCCGCATCGCTGAGATCTTCGAGGGCACGAATGAGATTCAGCGTATCGTCATTGCCTCGCAGCTTTTCCGCGAAGTCGGTGTGCGTATTCGGCCTTAGTGAGCGAGGGATTGACCGGGTGATGAGAAAGGGCGTGTTTCCGGTGGTATTGGCATATGTTGTGCCGTATTCCTAGAAAAGGTGGCATGATTAGGAAAGCCGCTTGTGTTATTTCTGGGTTGAGGATAC
>WFQT01000161.1 GCA_015486895.1 Anaerolineae bacterium | reverse complement strand
TACGGCACGACGCAACACAGTTTCGCTGACGCCACAGCGAATAGCAGCTTCGCGCAGGGGGATGTAGGTTGGCAGCCCTGTAATCGTCGGCATGGCAGATTCTCCCATCGGTATCAGCTCTCCGGGCCAACAACAAAGCCCGGCACTAAAAGGCCGAGCCGCTGTTTTCCCCGCCGGGAAGTGGCCCGGCAAACATTTTCAAGCTCCTCGGGTAGGACTCGAACCTACAACCAATCGGTTAACAGCCGACCGCTCTGCCAATTGAGCTACCGAGGATTACGTGGTTATTATAGGTAAAAGCCAAAGGCCAGTCAAATGAAAACAATATCGGATGCTAACTTTCGAAGCCCTGCAGTTTCTCCCTGTTTCGAAAATATGGATGCAGATACCTGATCTGTGCAATTCTGTTTTTTTCTGTGGCTAAAATATAAAAACGCCAGTGCCCAGCAGATTAGATAAACCAGAAATCAGTGCGGCCTGTGCCATCAATAATTGGCTTTTTTGGTTCTGGCTTGGCCAGATCAGGATAGGAAGTCCTTTAGGCGGGTAGTACGCGCTTTGTAGCGTAGCTTACGCAACGCCCTGGTCTCAATCTGCCGCACCCTCTCCCTGGTCACTCCCAACGCCTTTCCAACGTCGTCTAAGGTTTGTGGCCTATTGTCGTTAAGCCCGTAGCGCAGCTCCAGCACTGTCCGTTCCCGCTCGCTCAAAGCCTCCAGACTCTTGCGCATGGACTCTCGCAGTATTTCGCGGGAAACGACATCTGCCGGCTTGGGCATCTTTTCATCTTCTATGAAATCGCCCAAAAAACTATTTTCTTCACTGCCAACAGGGGTTTCCAATGACATAGGCTCTCGGGCTATGTGGCGTACGTTCTCAACTTTTTGCACCGCTTGCTTTAGTTCTCGGGCTAATAGCGAGTCTAACTTTCTGCCTCGCGCCAGGGTCTCTTCAATCTCTTTACGCCGATCCTCTTCTATATAATTCATACGCAGAGCAATTTCTTCGGCTGTAGGCTCGCGTCCTAATTCCTGTGTCAACTGGCGCTCTAAGCGGATTTGCCGGTTGATAATTTCGATCATGTGCACCGGCAGCCGAATCGTCCGTGCCTGAACGGCAATAGCCCGGCTGATAGCCTGGCGAATCCACCAAGTAGCGTAAGTGCTGAACTTGAAGCCAAGGCTGGGATTGAACTTTTCCACGGCCCGTAGCAACCCCAGATTTCCTTCCTGGATCAGGTCTAGAAAAATCAATCCCCGACCAATATACCGCTTAGCAATGCTCACTACCAACCGTAAATTTGCGCGAGCCAATGCTTTACGGGCTTCATTCCCTTCGTTGATTAGGCATTCCAGTTCGCGGTAATGCTGGGGATCGTCTACTCCGGCTTTTAGCTCAGCAGCAGCTTCTTTGCCGGCGGAGATTTTGTTTCCTAACATGATCTCCTCCTCTGCTGTTAACAGAGAAACACGGCCAATTTCCTGGAGATACATGCGCACCGGGTCATCACTGACCACAATATCATCCCATTGCGGGATAATTTTCTCCACCGGTTGCTGAATTTCCTGCAGGATATCTTCGTCTAAAGTCTCCTGGGAAATTTCTTCTGGCGACGGCGCTTCTTCCTCATCGAAAAGAGCTGCCCTGCTCTTCGTATCAACACGATCCGGCAACAGAATCGTCTCCAATGCAAAGGAGGACTCCTTTTCTACCTGATCTTTTGTAGCGCCGGTGCTACCTTGCGTTTCTTCTGGCATTCTCATCACCAATCTAATTGAGGCAACATTTGGCAATCTCGGGAACCCATATCTCCCCGGTTCTCATTTGTTGCGACTATCATGGACATAGGCACATTGTGGAGGCTTGGGGGACACTAAAGGCATCAGGCCATCTGAAGCGACTTCTTTTCGTATCTGCATCCGCTCGATAACCTGGAGTAGGAGCATGGCTTCGCGCCTGCCCCGCAATGGTGTCAGCAAGGCGACTATAAAGATGTCACCTCTACACATTAAGAAGCGACTTCTTTTCCTGCCATAGAGCCATCCTCCGCTTAAATTGTACGTCTTTTCAAGGCTTGTTGCAAATTGTAGCTGTCACTGGCGTGCCGTTTATAGAGAGTAAGGTATTGCTTTGCATCCACGCTATCGGAATGGTCTTCCTTAAGTAGCTGGTTGATCTGGCGAAGCGCCTCCTGGGTCCGTTCCAAGCGCATGTGTAAGATGACATCCACGATATCTGCCAACCTCTCGTCATAAGGTAACTCAGGCTGTCCCCCGGTGCCATTAAGCAACCTTATCTGCTGCTCTCGAACCGCTGGCGTCATATTGTCCAACGTGAAAGTAAATTCCTCGCCTTGGGTGAGTTGCATCACCCATTGCAACAAAGCTCGATTGGTTGCATTCTCGCAGTCGTCCTCCCGGAGAGACGGTTGGTTCAGGCTGGCCAGGGTGGTGTTTATATCGGACATCATGGTAGGGTAGTGGATAAGCTGAGCTACGATGTATTCCTCGCGAGTGAGCTGGATAACCTCAAGCTTTCCGGTTGGTACCGTTGGCATATGTGAGGAACGATGCGACGAGCGCCGCCGAGGTGCTTTGGCGGCGAATTGCTCCATGAGATAACGCTCGTCCACTTGCAATAACCGAGAAAGTTTCTGCACATAGTGATAGCGCTTGATATTGTCGCTCAGCTCCCGGATGACCGGTTCAATTCGTTTTACCGCTTCCGCTTTACCTGTGGCTGTAGCCAAGTCTAACTCGGCCACGGCCTGGCGCATATAGAAGTCAATGATGGGTACAGCTTGGGCCACTACTGCCGGCCACTGATCAGGGTGGGAGCGGATGAATTCATCCGGGTCCTTCCCCTCTGGCAAATGCAAAATGAATATATTCGATTGCAGCCGCTCTTCAAAGCGTATTAGCCCGCCGGTGGTGAGCACGGGTATCGTCTCCCGAGCTAGTGCCCCGCGGGCGACTTCCAGGCCGCGCAGGGTAGCCTGCTGGCCAGCGATATCCGCATCCAAGGCCAGAATAACGTTCTCAGCTTCTCGTTTTAATTGCCGTAACTGGGCATCGGTAAGGGCGGTTCCCATGGAGCCAATGACGTTGTGGTAGCCGAACTGGTGAGCGGCTAAGACATCCATGTAACCTTCGACGATCACAACATGGCCTTGTTCCCGAATGGCCCGGCGCGCTTGTGCCAGCCCGTAGAGAATGCTGCTCTTGTCGAAAAGGGGCGTTTGTGGTGTGTTTAAATATTTTGGCTGGCCAGGGCCCAGTAGCCGGCCGCCGAAGCCAACGATGCGTCCTTGCTTATCGCTAATGGGGAACATTAGCCGCCCGCGAAAGCGGTCGTATTGGCCACTGCCATCATCCCTGATCCGGCTCAAACCTGCTTCTACGAGTTCTTCCCGGCTAAAGCTCAGGCTTATCATTGCCTTTTCCAGAGCATCCCAGCTTTCTAAAGCGTAGCCAATTTGGAAGAGATCGCAGATGTCCCGGTCAAGATGCCGCTTAACAGCATATTGTCGAGCTGCTTCCGCCTCAGGGTGCCGCTGTAAAGTCTCTCGAAAATAGGCAGCCGCGGCAGCATTCAACTTGCGCAGCCGGTCTAAACGATCGGCATCCGGCTTGGACTCCGTCGCGTGCAACGAGACCCCTGCTTTGCGCGCCAGCAATTGCAACGCCTCCCGAAAGTCGAGGTTTTCTTTCTTCATGACAAAGGTGAAAATGTCGCCCCCCGTCTGACAAGCGCCGAAACAGTGCCAGGTTTGCGTATCCGGAAAGACTACAAAAGAGGGCGTCTTTTCGTTGTGGAAAGGGCAAAGCGCTTTATAGTTGTGGCCTGCTTTTTGCAGGTTAATATATTCGCCGAGGACATCGACGATGTCCAAGCGCTCTTTGATTTCATCTACGATGGAGGATGCCATGTGATAGCTCCCTACTTGCCAATGAACTGCCTCATATAATGATTATATGACTACGGGGGTAGTAGCGCAATCTCGGTTGTAGCAGGCCAGCAATTTCAAAAGGGAGTCGTCATGAGCCTACGGCCTGCCTGTGCGGGCACGCAGACAGGCACACCACAGCGGATGAAAACGCCCCCTATCCCCCAACCTTGGGGGGAGCAACACACCCCCAGAAT
>WFQT01000160.1 GCA_015486895.1 Anaerolineae bacterium | reverse complement strand
GGCCGAAATTTGGCGGCTTAGACTTGGTTGTAGATGAAATCAGTGCCGCTGCCGCGCTGCTGATGAAGCAATCCGCCGAAGGCGTGCCGGCCGTTTTGATTCGCGGTCTCGTTTACGAACAAAGTGACGAGGGCGTGCAAGGGCTACTATTTAGCCATTATGGGAAGACGGCCCGCCGGGTGATCTGGCAGGGCATTGTCCTTAACTTGTTGGGTAAATTACTGCGCATTCTGTAGGCCGAGTGGAGACCAGTGTGGTCCGCCATTTCACCAGCGGTCCCTCCAGGCACGGACACATTAAGCCAACTTGTGCGCGCCTAACAAGCGGACATAGTCCCAAGCGAATAACTTTTCCTGAAAGTCGCCGAAACCATGGCGTTCTAACACATTTCTCAGATCCATGGCGATGAACTCTGCTGCCAACGGGCATTCGATTTTGGTAAAGGCGTATTTAACGAAGAAGGGCTTCTTGCTCAAGTCAAACTCGTTGTAATCGAGAATCCAGAACACGCCCCCAGGTTTCAGCGCTTTCTGAACATTGGCTATAATTTTCTCTTTGTCCTCGTCTTCAAAGCCGTGTAAGACGAAGGAGATGAAGGCGTGGTCAAACTCATTCTCAAAGGAGATTGGCTCTTCGATACGGTGGTATTGCAACGTTACATGCGGCATCTCCCGGCAACGTTTTTCTGCCTGCTGCATCATTTCCTCACTGATGTCCAAGCCCACCAGACGTCCTTCCGGCCCGGCGTATTTCTCCATGATGCACAGGTTGCGGGCAGTGCCAGAGCCTAAGTCTAAAACCGCATCGCCAGGCTGAATGTTCATGGCAGCGATAACTAACTCCATGAAGTGCTGATAACGCCCCAGCATTAGCACATCCATCAAGCGATCATAATGCTTCGCTTCGAAGCCATTAACTTCTACTTTCGTCCTTGGTGATTTCATTCCTAATATTCTCTCCAAATTGCAGATTGCACGGACTGTACAGGCCGTGCTGTTTATTGAGCTTGGTGCTGTAAGCTGCTAAGTTTCTGCGTGATAATTAGCGGCTATTCCTGCTCTCACCTTGCAATAGCATTTCGGCTGCCGTGTAAGGATCGATCTCGCGGGCCAGCAGCCGAACAACCATTTTCCGGAAGGCTTGTTCCCCAACGCGCTGGAAGAAACGCTGCCGGAGGTCATCTTCAATAACGTTAAGCAAAACGTGACGTAAGCGTTCTGCTTCTCGTTGTTGCAACATCCCAGCTTGCAACAGGTAAGCCCGGTGACGCTCGATGGTTTGCAGCAGCTCTTCTACGCCGTCGCCGCGCAGGGCAATGGTCTTGACGATAGGCGGCTTCCAACCTGGTGCGTCTCCTGCCCCGGCTACTTTCATGACCTTGCCATGGTGGGATACCAACAGCATGCTGGTGCCCAACATCATTTCCAACGACATGACCGTTTTGTTCACGCCGTCCCGGTCTGCCTTGTTGACGGCAAAAATATCAGCAATCTCCAAGACGCCGGCTTTGATGGCTTGAATTTCATCGCCTAAGCCGGGCGCTTCTACCACGATGGTTGTATGCGCCATATCAGCTATATCAACCTCTGCCTGGCCGACGCCAACTGTTTCTACCAAAATGCGGCTAAATCCGGCTGCATCCAAAACAAGCGCCACGTCAGCGGTGGCTCGGGCCAGGCCGCCAAGGCTGCCCCGGGTGGCCATGGAGCGGATGAAAACGCCTCGGTCGCCGGCCATCTCTTGCATGCGCACCCGGTCACCCAATAGAGCCCCCCCGGAGAAAGGGCTGGTGGGATCGATGGCGATGATGCCTACTTTGGGCGGTGCCTCTAAGCGGCGGTACGCCTGAGTCAAGGAATTTACTAAGGTAGATTTGCCGGTCCCCGGCGCTCCTGTGATGCCGACAACGTGAGTGTTCCCCGTATGTGGATATATCTTGGCCAACAAAGACCGTGCTTCCGGGCCATCATTCTCCACGCGAGTAATGACTCGGGACAAAGCTCGCCGGTCCCCGGCCAACATTGCCTGAACCAATGAGGTCATTGATATCCTCACGCAACAGCAACCGCTGGCTGCGGCAGGTCCAGTTCCCGACGCAAGAAATCGACGATCTCCTGGGTGCCGGAGCCAGGGCCGAAGATCCCCCGGACACCCATTTTCACCAAGGCTTCCATGTCCTCGTCGGGGATGATACCGCCAAGGATCACTAAGACATCATCCATGCCGCGCTCGTGCAGCAGTTCCATGATGCGGGGCACTAAAGCCATGTGCGCCCCGGAAAGGATGGAGAGCCCTACTACGTCTACATCCTCCTGCAGGGCAGCTTCAGCGATCATTTCTGGTGTTTGCCGGATGCCGGTGTAGATCACTTCAAAACCGGCGTCCCGCAGAGCCCGGGCGACAACTTTGGCGCCCCGGTCGTGGCCGTCCAACCCTGGTTTGGCCACCAGTATGCGTATTTTCCGCTCCATTGCTT
>WFQT01000159.1 GCA_015486895.1 Anaerolineae bacterium | reverse complement strand
GTGCTCACAGGCATTGCGATAGTGATGAACAGCGCATCACCACCTGCTCTGGCCGCCCCCACGCAATACGCAATACGCACTACGTACTACGTGTCACGTGTCAGGCGCTATTTTCATCGGCGGTGGTGTGCCGTAGGCCCATGACAGCTTTAATGTTATATCGTTGATGGTTTTGGTGACACCGTTGGTTCGTCGCTGATAAACACATTAGTTTAAATTGGCAGTGAGAAGATGTTAAAGTGCGCAGCATGATAAGTTGTAATTGCAAGTCGAGAATTGAAGGAAATTCCTCTTGTGGATAGTCTCCCTCTTGAGTGTTGGGTCTAAATATTGTAAACTATAGCCAAATTCATCCATTGGAGAGAGAGCCATGGAAAAATTTGCCCGACCCGGAGATTTTTGTCCAAATGAAGCTTGTGCCGATTACGGCAAGCTTCAGACCGATCAACAACGGAACCTGCAAAAATACGGCAAGACCCGCAAAGGCGTGCAGCGCTACCGGTGTAAGACTTGTGGCAAGACCTTTACTGAAACGTTCGGGACCATTTTCTACGGCAAGCGAACACCAGAGCACGAGATTTTAGAAACGCTGGCCTTACTTGCGGAAGGCAACCGTATCAGTGCGTTGTCGCGAGTTACAGGACACAAAGAAGATACAATCTTGCAATGGTCGCGGGAAGCTGCCCAACATGCTGAGCAGATTGAAGCCGTGCTGATGGCTGAGTTCAAGGTCAAGCGCGGCCAACTGGATGCTCTGTGGACTTACGTCCGCAACAAGGGTGGGAAAAAACTACCCCGAAACGGCTGAAAGTGGGCAGTTCTGGCGTTCGACAATGATCGACATGAACAGCCGCTTACGCGTGGCACGAGGGATCGCCAAAGATGAAACCCAAGCCAGCATAGAAGTATTCGGCACATTGAAACAGCGAGGGCATCCCAAGAGTCCGCCCCCCACCATTAGAGTCCAGTTAGAAATAATTCACCGTGATGCCGCCGTCCACGGCCAAATTGGCACCGTTCACCCAAGTGGATTCATCGGAAGCCAGATACATGGCCGCGTAGACAATGTCCTCTTCTTTACCGAAACGCCCCATGGGAATGCGATTGAGCCGCAGCGCGCGTTTGGCCGGATCGGCCAGGATTTGATCCAGCAACGGGGTCAGGATCGGCCCCGGCGAAATCGCATTGCTGCGAATCCCTTTTGGCCCAAATTGTACCGCCAACGAATGAGTCAAAGCGAGGACCGCGCCTTTGCTGGCGGTATAAGCATCCTGTGGAATGGTGCAGCCCAACGCGGCTACGAAGGACGCGATATTAATGATCGACCCGCCGCCGGCGCGCAGCAATGCCGGGATACCATATTTGCAGCCTAAAGCGACCCCTTTGACGTTCACATCCATCACGCGCTGCCAAACTTCCTCCTGCATGGTTACCACCGACTCGTCCGGATCCGGCATGATGCCGGCGTTGTTGTAAATCGTGTTAACTACGCCGAAAGCTTCCTCTCCAGCAGCAATGGCCCCGGCGACATCCGCTTCTTTCGTCACATCGCCATTGATGGCAATACACGTCCCGCCGGCCTCCCGCACCATTTGCGCCGTCTCGGCCACGCCATTGGCACGAATATCGAACACAATGATTTTTGCGCCTTCCTGAGCGAACATCACGGCCGCTTTACGGCCCATGCCGCCCCCCGAACCAGTAATGAAAACGACTTTATTTTCTAAACGCATGGCTTAATCTCCTTTTACTATCTCCAGCTCGCTGGAATGACTAATTCGTCGATCCAATTGCGCAATTCTTGTTGCCTAATGCCATCGTCCAAAATGGAATCGCCAATTCCCAATTTGTTGCGCAGGGCTGCGTTGCCGGGGTCATTGTAAAGCGCCTTCAGGTCGGCAACGTGGGCCATGACCGCTGCTACATCGGGGAAGAAGCCCTCGTTGACCAATGGCTGCGCCCGAGCAGCAATGAGCCGTGCCATTTCGTACAAATTGTATTCCGGATGGTATTGTGTGGCCCAGAATGTGCCTTTGCCATGGGTAACCGCGAGGGCTTGCACGCGGGCATGTTCCCCGACGGCTAACAATTGGCCATCAGCCGGCACACGGGTTACTTCGTCCAAATGCATGACGAAACCACTATATTGGTCCGGCTTGCCTTTAAGTAGAAGTGAATGTCGCCCCGCCTCTGTTTGCCGGATCACCGGCGCTACGCCCCATTCACGCCCTTTAGGGTTATGTTTGACCTCGCCGCCGGCGGCCACCGCGGCCATCTGCACACCCCAGCAACTGCCATATTGGGGCGGCCCGGCGTTATAAAGGGCCTGGGAGAACTCGATCTGCCGGGTAACGCGCGGGTCATCGTGGTGGTAGATCGTCAGGTCAGAACCGGTCCAGATGTAGCCGTCGTAAGAAGTCAAGTTAGCGCCGCTGGGCAACTTGTTGCCGAGATCGGCAATGAACAGCAAGTCAATCTGGGCACTGGGCACGTACTTTTTCAGGAAAGCGATGTATAAATCGT
Organism: Anaerolineae bacterium; assembly: GCA_015486895.1. Lineage (GTDB taxonomy): Bacteria > Chloroflexota > Anaerolineae > JAADDB01 > JAADDB01 > S014-12. The sequence continues at coordinate 138 of WFQT01000159.1, read as the reverse complement.
GTGCCTGGGCCACGTCAGCTTTGTCAAGATTGTCCCGGCTGCTTTGGGGATAGCCGTTGATAATACAAATCGAAAGTTTCAAATCTGGGTACATACAATTGTCTCCTCATATAAAATGGGACGCAGATAAACGCAGGC
>WFQT01000158.1 GCA_015486895.1 Anaerolineae bacterium | reverse complement strand
GGCAGATTGAATATACTCTCAATCTTATCATCTCGATCTATGGGATACCTCATCGGGTGATTCCTTACGGAGAGCTCGCCAAGATACAGATTGATCCGCTCTCTGTTGTGATCTCTTATGGGAAAGAAAGGCCCAAGGGCAAATTCACACACCAAGTTCACATTTATGAATCATCACTATTCGACTTCAATTACCTAAAACCGGAATCAATGCCCGATACGCCACTATCCCGTTTTCAAGATATACCGATTATTTATTCTGGGAACGGCAATCTACCCGATTGGGTCATTATTCAAGAGAACGAGGGTGAGGGAAGGGTTGTTGAAACCAATATTGATATCATCGCTTCCTCTTTCTTCATGCTTACCAGATATGAGGAGGCGGTCACTCCCGTTCAAGACAAATATGGGCGGTTCCCCGCTGTAGCTAGTTTAGCCTACCAAGAAGGATTTCTCGATCGGCCCATTGTTAACGAGTACATCGATCTTCTCTGGAGCGGGATCGAGAAGTTCAATTTGGGACTAAAAAGGAAGAAGCTATGGAATCGCAAAAATTTCGCAGTCTGCTTAACCCATGATGTGGATGCATTGAGAAAGTATAACTGGTATCCCCCATTACGGGCCATAGCGAGCTGGACACTGAAACATGGCAAGCCAGGAAGGTCCTTAGCGGTTATCAAAGATTACTTAAGAGCTAAACTCAAAGGCGATCCATATGACAAATTCGACTACCTGATAAAGCTCTCCCGACAGCACGGGTTTGTCTCGACTTTCTACTTTATGAGCGGAGGAAGGACAAAGTATGACCAGAACTACCAAATAACTGATCGGCGCACCGGGGCGTTGATGGGAAAGATCAGAGAGAATGGCTTTGAAGTAGGGTTGCACACGAGCTTTGACGCTTACAAGGATCCAGAACCGATAGCCGCGGAGAGGGCAAAGCTGGAAGACACGTTAGGTATTGAAGTTGCTGGGTGTAGGCAGCACTACTTGCGATGGAAGACCCCAGAAAGCTGGCGAGCCAGGGAGCAAGCAGGTCTCAAGTATGATACAAGTCTGTCTTTTGCTGACCACGAGGGGTTTCGATGCGGAATATGCGTGCCATTCAGACCCTTTGATGTAATTGAGAATCGGGAGTTGAACATTTGGGAGTTGCCACTGATTGTGATGGATGGCAGCCTGTTCAACTATCAAGGACTTTCTCCTGAGAGAGCACTGAATCGGGTTCGAAGTTTGATTGAAACAGTGAAAACCTATAACGGTTTATTTGTGCTGCTTTGGCATAATTCTTCATTAGATGACTCTGATCGGCCTGGCTGGAAATATGTATATGAAGAAGTTCTGGAATATCTTAGCGAACAAAATGTTTTCAGCGATACATGCTATAAAACTGTGCGATATTGGGAAGATGCGATGTAGGGTGATTAAGGACCAGCGTAGACATAACTGTAAAGGGAATATTAATCGTCATTTAATATCTCCTTATGCGTGGGGTATAATCCGTTGAGGCTGAAATATCTTGCAAAATACTTACCGGCTACCAGTTGGCAGCCGTTTGAGAAGGTACCAGGCTACATCCAGGCAAGCGATGTTTGCTTAGTGCCACACCACCGAAGTCCGCATACTGACAACACCATTCCGCACAAACTTTTTCAGTACATGCTTATGGGAAAGCCAGTAATCGTGAGCGACTGCCAGCCATTGAAGCGCGTCGCTGAGGAAACAGGATGCGGGCTCGTGTTCCAGGCAGGCGAACCAATAAACTTGGCTCAGAAGATAGTGACTTTGTACAACAATGAAGATTTGAGAAACCGCCTCGCTGCTAATGGTAAGCAATCTGTCGAGCAAGAATACAATTGGCAGAGGGAAAGTAAGAAGTTGTTAGAACTTTATCAGAAACTTTCAGGTCTGCGGTCAAGCTGGGAACCAACCTAAGCAAGAAATGACCGAACCTATGCAACCTACGAGATAATAACCCGTCGCCGGGTGGGGAATGGCGTCCGTGGGTGGAGATGTATCGGTGGACAGCGGCGAAGTGGATGGAGGAACAAGGAGACGCGGCTCCTTGTTAATGGGTGACTAGAGATATGAGAATTTTGTATGCCAGTGCGGTAAATATTGGAACTGAAAAAGGTAGCTCTGTGCATTTCCTGAATCTGGCGCATGCTTTGCAGTCGAAGGGACATGAGGTTATTGTAGTGGCACGTGGGCGTCCGGCCTGTGGAAGGGCAAATGGTCTGAGGGTGTACTCTACTCCTGAAACCCCTGTGCCAAAGGCAAAAACCTTGTTGGACGATCTTTTATTGATTCTGATGATTGTTCGTTTGACAATCTCGACTCATTTTGATATTCTGTACCATCGTGACATTCCTTTGGCAAATCGCTGGGCGCGTCTCCTTGGAATACCTTCGATTGTAGAAGTGGACGGCATTTACGTTGACGAGCTACGTGCGGCCGGTATGACTGAGCCGGTGCTACGTCTATACCGATATCGCGAAATGCAAGTCGTAAGAGGCGCCCACAAGATTATTTGTGTCACTGAAGGCATTCGAGATCAACTCGTGAGCCGCTATGGGGTACATCGTAATCGGTGCATCGTTGTGCCGAATGCTACCAATACCGAATTGTTTCGACCGCGATCAAAATCCGAGTGCCAGCGGCAGGTCGGATTGAAACCGGAAAATTATAACATTGGGTTTGTGGGAGCGTTTCAACCTTGGGTTGACTTTGAACTTTTACTAACGGCGATAAAATCTCTACGTGACCAAAATATCCCTGTACATTTGACACTCGTAGGAGACGGGCCCAAGTATGAGGAAGTTAAGCAACAAGTTAAACGACATGGCGTAACCGGAAGTGTGCAGCTAACCGGGCATGCGCCCCATAAGGAGGTCCCTTGCTGGATAGGAGCATTTGATGTGACTGTTGCGCCATTCAAGCGGATACGCAATGAGCGGATTGGCCTGTCTCCGTTGAAATTGTTCGAGTACATGGCGTGCGCACGGCCTGTTGTCGCGACAGCACTTCCCGGCATCACCGAAACGATACAGGCAGCACAGGCAGGCCTCCTTTACCCCATTGGTGACACGAATATGCTGACCCAACATCTACTTTCGCTATATCATGATGTCGGCCTGAGGGAAACCATGGGGAGACGTGGGCGAGAATATGTCGTAAAATATCATAGCTGGAATAGTGTAGCAGAACGTGTTGAAAGCATCATGCTCGAACTTCGGGCCAAACAAAGATGACATCTGCTCGAATTGGTGTTGGGGGCCTTAAGTTAAATGCAGAAGCTGTTATCCAACAACTGCGCAAAAACACAGACTTTACTATAATACATCAGCCCTCCTTGCGCGGCAAGGTTCCGCCTTGGACGCTCCTGAAACGGCTTTGGCAATACGCTGGTCAAGTAGACCTCTATTACGGCATTTCGTATGGCCAGTGGCCGCGCTATCTGTTTGCCCATTTGCGCGGGAAAGGGACGGTGTGTCATTGGGTAGGCACAGATGTATTGCTGGTGTTGCGTAATCCCCTACATCGTTGGTGGTTTGGTGCGATTATAAACCGGTGTATAGACCGGCACCTAGTCGTTTCTGAGAACCTGGGAGCAGAACTCGCAACCTTGGGTGTGAAAACCCAACATATACCCCTGATTTCTGACACAACGTGGGGTGATGTGGAGCATCTGCCAGAGCAATTTACCATCCTGGCATACTTGCCGGCCAAACGAGGTCGCTTTTATGGGGCACCAATCGTGTACGAGATAGCGAAGCGTAACCCCCAATGGAAAGTATATGTTGTGGGACGTGACCCTACACCACATGGTAAGGCCCTGTCAAATGTTTATGAATTGGGTGCCTGGGTTGACATGAGCAAAGTTTATCCTGAGGTTAGTGTATTGGTGAGACCCACAGTCCATGACGGCTTGCCTCGCATGATCTTGGAGGCGTTAAGCCGGGGTAGATACGTGGTGTTTTCGAGGCCTTTTCCGCATTGCTCGGTTGGTAAGACTGTAGAAGAAGTTGAACAAGCTTTACGAGAACTTGCTGAGCGTAACGAGCCTAACTTGGCTGGTGCGGCTTATGTGCGAAAAACATATACGAAAGAACGTACTACACGTTCATTAGTGGAGGTGTTTTCAGATGTGCTCAAAGAAAGACATTTTATCTAATAGCTCTGTAAAGGCACAGCCATCAATGAATAGTTTCGAGTCCGTCCTCGTCCTTGCCCCCCACACCGATGATGGGGAAATCGGCTGTGGTGGGACCATTGTCCATTTCATCGAGGAAGACAAGCAGGTTTACTATGTGGCCTTTTCCACTGCTCGTAGATCTCTTCCCCCTGAACTTCCTGGGAACACCTTGGAGCTCGAGGTTAAAGACGCCACCCAGGTCCTGGGAATTCCTGCAGAGAACCTGATCATCTACGACTTTCCGGTGCGTCACTTCCCTGAGCATCGACAGACGATCCTGCAAACACTGGTCGACTTGCGCCAACAGCTTAATCCCGACTTGATCCTAGTACCCTCCCCTCATGATATCCACCAGGACCATCAAGTCATCGCCGCGGAGGGACTACGGGCTTTCAAGCACCATACTATACTGGGTTATGAGGAACCCTGGAATAATATCGTCTTTGAAACGCGCTGCTTCATTCCCCTGGAACGACATCACATTACCAAAAAAATCGAGGCACTACATTGCTACAAGAGTCAAGCACATCGGGCATACTTAAACGATGAGTTCGTCTTGAGTCTGGCCCGCACACGCGGAACGCAAATTGAGGGATACTATGCAGAGGCCTTTGAGGTCTTGCGCTGGGTAATGAGATGAACAATAGCGATGAAGGAATTTTGCTGGATGAATATGTCAGATCGTAAGATAGTCGCCATCCACCAGCCCAATTTCTTCCCGTGGCTGGGATACTTTGACAAGATTTCTCGGGCCGATCTGTTCATTGTCCTGGATCACGTGCAGTTCCCCAAAAAGGGAGGTACATACTCGAATCGTGTGCAGTTGGTGGTCAATGGACAAGCTGCTTGGCTAACAATGCCCATTGTACGAGCCTATCATGGCTTTCGGCGTATCAACGAGATACAGATAGACAATACACAGCCATGGCGAACTGGGGTGTTGAAAACGATCCAAATGAATTACAGCCATACCCCTTTCTTCAAGCTCATATTTCCCTTCCTTGCGGAATTGGTCAACAATCCGACAGACAGTCTGGTGGAGTACAACCTGTCTGCTATCAATTCCTTGGCGGCATCGCTAGGTATTGACACTTCCAAATCGATTCTCAGTTCGACTTTGTCTGTGGAGGGACATGCCACCGACTTGCTGGTATCTATAGTTAAAGCTGTTGGCGGTACGACTTATCTATGCGGTGGTGGCGCTCCACGTTACCAACAAGATGAAAAGTTTGCTGAGGCGGGGATTGAACTAGTTTACCAGAATTTTAGGCACCCAGTGTACCGGCAACGCAACACCCAGGAGTTTATCCCTGGCCTCTCGATTATTGACGCGTTGATGAATTGCGGATTTGAGGGAACGAAAGCATTGATACTCGATCAGCCGTAAAGAAAAGAGCCTTGTGAGAAGTCTTGCCTTTGATAACTCGAGGTATGTCAAGTTATGCCATCTGTTTTGATGATAATGTTGTGCATGCGCTGTAGGCTAGGAGGAGCGGAAAAGCGCTATGCGCGAGTGTTTGAGATGCTTGTGGCTCAGCCTGGTTCCCGGCATAAGTTACTTATTAACCAATCTATGTTGAACCTGCTACAGGCAGCAGGCATTCTCCTGCATCATGAGCCTTACTTGATCATACTAGATCCGCCATTCCGTCGCTATGCGCAGTCGCGAGTGGGGCACTGGTTATCACAGCTCCTGTACCCGCTTATGTGGCTGCTCGATGCCATTTGGTATACTTGGCAATGTTGGAGAATGATTCGGCGCTTCAAGCCAGAGATAGTCCATCCGCTATTAGTAGGAGTAGATTTCAGCCTACTGGCGCTTTTGCTGCATCCTAAAATACATCTTGTACTATCTGCTTACAGCACTCCATTTGGATCTTTTCGGGAGAAGCACATCGCAGGCATCGGCTTGAGAACTTTTGTCAGACACTATCTTATGCAGCATTGTGATGTTGTGGATGCCCTGAGTGTGTCTATTCGCGAAGATCTGGTCGCCCGTGGTGTAGATAGCGGCAAAATACAAGTTGCACCATGCTCTTTCACAGATGTCACGCTATGTCAACCTGCTCCATGTAAGAAAAAGTGGGTTGTGTTCCTTGGGAGATTTACTGAAACCAAAAATCCATTTCTGCTGGCCCAAGCTATTCCTAGAATATCAGCCCAAGTTGATGCTCACTTTTTTTTCCTCGGTGAAGGCCATCTTCAAACTCAGTTGGAACAACTCGTGCAAAGTCTAGACATTGCCAATTATGTAACGATTCGGTTTGAACCTAATCCAACGCAGATACTGAACCAATCTAGCATCTTTGTTTCATTGCAGGCCGAGGAAAATTATCCCTCCCAGAGTTTACTCGAAGCAATGGCGTGCGGCAACGCGATAGTTGCCACTGATGTAGGGGAAACTTGGCGTTTGGTAGATAGGGCCAACGGATTTCGTATCCCTCCAACTGTGGATGCCGTGGTAGATGCGATCGTTAGCTTACTAAGAGATCCACTGCTATCCCAACGTGGAGTTGTGTCCCGACAACGTGTTTTGTCAGAGCACACGTCTGAGCGTTTTTTCGCTTACATTACCGATCTATACCGAATAGCCACAAGGGCCGCTTCACAGTAAGCACCATAGTTCGTCCTGAACCAAACGCCATAAAGAGATCTCTCATTGTTTCCAAGGCGGAACCTGTTGACCTTACAGTTACTGATTCCCATACTCATCTTATTGAGCACACGTGGCTGGTGGTTACGGGGGGCTGTCTCAATGTTACTCCTTTTGGCCATAACTGCTTTGCTTGTCGTCCCGTGGCAGATCCGGAATTATCGGATAGTGCACTCACCGGTTTTGTCCACCATTTCCAGCTATAACTTACTATTCTACAACGCTGCTTCTTTAGCAGCAGACGAGCAAGGGGTCGGGTTAGCTCAAATGCAGAGAGAGATGCTCAAACGAGTACAAGCAAAGATGGACGCCCAGAGAGTATCGGATGAGGCAAGTAGATTGAAGTTATACAATGAATGGGGGAGCAAAATTATCCTAGCTCACCCCTATCGCTATACTTATGTGCATCTGAAGGATGACCTTAATAGCTTCCTGCCCAACGCTACTGAATTTCTGGAACTTCTGGGAGTAACCAAGGGAGGCAAAGGTACTCTTAGCGTGTTGAACCAATATGGTTTTCGTGCCGCAATACGTCACTACTTCGGGAAGCAGGTATGGCTTCTTTGGATTTTGTCGCCGTTGGTTGCCTTGCTGGGGGTAACATACTTGGGTTCGCTCGTAGGTTTAGTCGTCCTGGCACGTCGCCGGATCTGGTTCCCTCTGGCTCTCTTGCTTTTACCAGTTGCTTATCTCCTGCTTATTCCTGGGGCGCCGTCTTGTCCTCGCTTCCGGATGCCAGCAATGCCTCATATCTGTTTGTTGGCAGGGACAGGGCTTACGAACGTCTGGCAGTGGGCGTCGGACAAGCTACATTGGACGCGATCTTATTGAGAAGAAGATGAAAACAAATCAGGTCCGTGTTCTCCACATCATTACCCGTCTCATCGTTGGTGGGGCGCAGGAAAACACGATGCTTACAGCAGCTCTGCTGGATTCGGATAAATATGCTGTAGGTGTCGTCAGCGGCCCGCAGACCGGCCCCGAAGGCAGTCTGATCGAGGAGGTTCGATCGCGTGGCGTTCCCCTCACTATCGAACCATCTCTCGTGCGTGAGATCAACCCTACCGAGGACATGATAGCCTTGCTTCGTCTCACTCGCTTTATCCAGCGCGGACGTTATGCCATTGTCCACACCCACAGCAGCAAGGCTGGAATCCTGGGGCGGTGGGCGGCACGCCTGGCGGGCACACCTATCATCGTGCACACGGTCCATGGCTGGGGCCATCACGAGCGCCAGAACCCTGTGGCCCGGAGTTTCTACATTCTGCTGGAGCGGATCACTGCCGGCATCACCGACAGGCTGATTGTCGTCTCCCCGCGCAATGCCGAGAAAGGTCTTGCCGATGACATTGGCAAACCTGAGCAGTATGTCACCATTCGCAGCGGCATAGAGCTCGACCGCTTTCGGCATCCTCAGGTGTCCCGTCCTGAGATGCGTCGGCGCCTGGGTATTCCGGGTGGCGTTCCAGTGGTTGGGACCGTCACCCGTCTGTCTCCGCAGAAAGCGCCTCTCGATTTCGTGCGCATGGCCGCCAGGGTGAGGCAAAGGATTCCGGGAGCTGTATTCGTCATGGTAGGCGATGGCCCATTGCGTTCCCAAGTGCTCTCTTCGTTGAAAGAACTGGCACTGGAAGGGAGCTTCCTTCTCACGGGGCTACGCCGGGACGTGCCTGAGTTGATGTCCACTTTCGACGTGTTCGTGCTACCTTCGCTATGGGAAGGTTTGCCGCGGGTGCTGCCGCAGGCCATGGCTGTGGGCATCCCCATAGTGGCCACTGATACCGATGGGAACGCCGAGGCTGTACAGAATGGGATAAACGGATTTCTGGTTTCCCCTGGCGACGTTGAGGCGTTGGCTGATGCAGTTGTGAGGTTGCTGAGCGACCGGGACCTGGCTTTGAGCATGGGGGCCAGCGGAAAGAAAAAAGTAGATGAGTTCAGCGCGCAGAAAATGGTAGAAGACATCTCCTCTCTCTATCAGGAGTTGTTATCCACGAAAAGGGTTATTCGTTGAAGTCGCCGGGGGTACAAGTTGTCTGGAAGACAAAGACGCTATGAGCCTCCCTATGTTGACCAGCTCTTCACCCAGGAGCGGATGATTCGGGACGTGGAAGCGTTGTACCAGGAGTTGATCGAGGAGGCGCGATAGCCTGCAATCGCGCCATCCGTTCTGGCCTTTGGACATGAGTTCGGATACTGTCGATCTACCTTTGAGAAACAAAATCGTGTGGACACGAATCCACAAAAGGGTGTTATCTTTCTCGCCTCCACCGGATGAATCCGG
>WFQT01000157.1 GCA_015486895.1 Anaerolineae bacterium | reverse complement strand
GGTTGGCTGCGATGTGGTCCCAGGCGCTATCGAGGACGTGATTCGCACATGTTTGCATAATCTCCCTCTGACCCAACAGAGCAGTCTACTTGCCGTTGACTGGGCATAGAGGCCTGTTAGACAAGCTTCTCCCGGGAGCGGGCGCTGAGATAATCCATGCTCCAGACCATGGCCACAATAGCCCAAACTGCCATGCCGGCAGCCGAATACTGGTTCAGCCCTACCCAGAGTCGGAACTGTTGGCCGATGCCACCACCACCTACGTAGCCGATAACTGTGGACATGCGGATATTGATGTCCCACTGGTAGAGGATAAAGGCCAGGAATCGTGGCACTAACTGGGGAACGATGGCATAAACTAGCGTCTGTAAGCGGTTAGCGCCGGTAGCTGTGATAGCTTCTACTGGTCCTGTATCGATGTCCTCGATTGTCTCGGAGAAGAGCTTGCCTAAGTTAGGAACGTTGTTAATGGCCAAGGCCAGTACCCCGGCAAAAGGACCTACGCCGACCCAGGCGGCACAGATGAGGGCCAGAATCATGGGCTCGATGGAGCGCCACAGGTTGAACAGGGTGCGGAAGGTATAGTATGTGCTCCGGCCCAACGCACTGTGGCCCATGATGTTACGTGCAGCGAAAAAGCTCAGCGGAATGGCAATAATCGAACCTAATGTCGTTGCTAACAACGCCATTAGCAGTGTGACCAGCGAGAGGTTCACTACCATCTTGAACTCATCACTGAATCGTGGCCCGCCGATAACTTTCTTCCACGTAATCACCACGCGACCAGGCGTTGGTCGGCCGGCCTTGGCGTTAACTTGCATCAACGGATGGATCTTTGTCTCCAGACGCAGGTTGCCGGCTTTGTCAGTGGTGCAACAATCCTTTTTGACCCGCAAGTAGGCTCCATCGGAGAGGACCCAACGTACCGAGACAAGGGTGTCAGGAGGCAATTCGTGGCCGGTTATGATTAGATTTTCCCCCACGTTGCCGCAGGAAAGTGAAAGGTTCACCCGGGGGCCGCTTATGGCTGGTGGCGTCGGTTTTCCCGCTCCACAAGGCACTGGCAGGGTGGCGCTGACGCTCTGTTTTTCGGTGGGCCGGGTGAACATTTCCGGTACCATGAAATCGCGCATCATGTGCAACCCGGCTGGGGCACCCTCAATGAAAGTCATCAGATTGATTTCCGCCACTTTCCATGACCAGGCAAATGTGGCTATAAAGGCGAGCACTACGAATACTGTTGTGACCTGACGGCGTAATGGGTTGCCGCTGCTGACGAGGGGCTTGCCTGCTATGACTCGTTCCCGTAGCCAGGCCGATGCGTAGTCCAAAATGGCGACTACGAGTACAATGGCGATGATGGCCGTTGCCATGGAACTGAAGCGGTTTAGCCGAATCCACTGGATGATTAAGAAGCCGATGCCGGCATCACTGACCAGGCCGATGACCGTGGACATGCGCACGTTAATGTCCCAGCGGTAAAGGGTGAACGAGAAAAATGCCGGCAGGAACTGGGGCAGTACGGCGTACACCACCACTTGTGGCCCTGTCGCTCCAGTAGCGCGCACTGCCTCGATAGGGCCGGGGTCAATGTTCTCAATAGCTTCCGAGTAGAGCTTGCCTAAGGCGGCGATGGTGTGGAAAAGGAGGGCTAAGGAGCCGTCGAAAGGCCCTAACCCCACCCAGACGGCAAAGACAATTGCCCACATTAGCGTCTCAATGGAGCGCACGATGTTGAGAAGTGTGCGTACCACGTAGTAAATGACACGGGTAATTGGGTTGCCCCACATCAGGTTGCGGGCGGCCAAGAAGCTCACCGGAAGAGCAAAGATGATACCCAGTATTGTGGCGATGAATGCTAAGGCAATAGTCTCGCCGATTTTCGCCAGCACTAAACTCAGCGTTTGGGTTGGTTCCCAGGGGCCATAAGGCTTATGTTGCTCGGCGCGGATGACGTGGGTCTGCGTTTCCCCCGGCTTGGGCAGGGAGGTCAAAGGCACGACCAGTGGCACTTTGATCTCGGTATGGAAATGGCCGTTGGCATCGGGTGTGAAAGTGAGCGGTTTGTCTCCGGCAAAGACTCGTTGCTCGTCGCCAATGGGGTTGACCCACCAAATCTCGCCGCTGAAGTTAGGGGTGAAACCGTATCCATCTACTGCCACCGTGTCACCCACCTTGGCACAGCGGTCGCTTATGGTGAGGCGGGGGTGTTCCGAGGCGGGCTTATCCGGCTTGGGCAGCGGTGTGATGCAGGGTACTTGTAGAGGCACTTGGCCGACAATGTCGTGAGTCGGGTGTGTCATGAGCTCCGGCTGGGTCAGCGACTGCAGGTAAGGTTTCACTGATGGCCAGCCGGAAACTAAGCGGCTGGGGTGAACTTCTGTGGCGGAAATGCCCAACCCGTAGATGGCAAATGCCGCTAAAAGGATAGGAACTCCCAGCCGGGTAGTATGCCCCCCGGCCAATCTCCAGGCATCCCAGGCGCTCCAGAGCCAGATGAGTCCTAAGGGTACAAAGAGTACCAGGGCGTGCTGCCAGAGGATTAGCAAGGTTAGAATGAAGATGGTAGATAGGAGGGTGATGCCGCGAGCTCGGCGGCCAAAAACGATCTGTCCGCTGCCGGGAATGATCAATGAAAGCAAAGCTGCTGGCAAGGCAGACCAGTGGCGATTCGGGGGATGTTTTGCTTCTGTTTGGTTCTGATCCTTCATGCTTACGCTACCCGCCTTAGCTTAGCTTATTTCCTTCGCCGCTAATGGTTACCACTTCTGCTTCCTCACCGTGAACTTCTTTGAATCGCACCGCTGTTAGTTCTGAAGGCAGGCCGTCAAAGACCAATTGGCCGTCCTTTAGGCCGATGACGCGGGTCGCGTAGCGATGGACGAGATCCAGGAAGTGCAGGCTGCAAAGGACAGTGATGCCGTCCTGTTTATTGAGCAGCTCTAAGTAGCGCAAGATTGAGTGGGCTAAAACAGGGTCTAAGCTGGCAACTGGCTCATCGGCCAGCATAATACGGGGCTCTTGCATCAAGGCCCGGGCGATGCCAACCCGCTGTTGCTGGCCGCCTGAAAGCTGGTCGGCTCTGTTGTAGGCTTTGTCGGCGATGCCAACTCGTTCCAGGGCGGCTAAGGCTCGTTGGTGGTCTGCGGGCGAAAAGTGGTGTATTAAAGTCAGCCACGGGTTGGCGTAGCCTAAGCGGCCGGATAGCACATTAGTGAAGACGCTGCTCCGATTTACTAAGTTAAACTGCTGAAAGATCATGCCGATCTGCCGGCGGACGTGACGTAATTCTTCGCCTTTAACGGCAGTGATGTCCACGTCGTCCCAAATGACATGGCCTTCCGTTGGGTCAATAAGCCGGTTGATGCAGCGGAGCAGGGTTGACTTTCCTGATCCCGATAAACCAATGATGGCCAAGAATTCCCCGTCTTGGACCTTGAAGCTGACGTCCTTGAGGGCAACGGTTCCGTCGGAGTAGACTTTAGTTAGGTGTTCGACTTTGAGCAAGGGGTAAGTTCTCCTTCGGTTGGCGCTGAGAGTCGGAACTGAGAAGAGGGGAGAGAACGCATAAGCTTCTCTCCCCGATAAAGCGTGCTGCTACTTGGCCAGTGACTCGATGTCGATGCCGGCCTTGCTTAACTCAGCGCGGAAGCCGTCATAGAATGAGTCATTTGCTTTCTCTAGACCGGCAATGGAGTACAGCTTGTTCAGCGCTGCTTTGCCGGCGTCGGACTTGGAGATGTCTAACAAAGCGTTAGTGATCTTGGCTCGCATTTCCTTCGGGAAGTCCTTCGTGAAAGCGACATTATCATTTGGGATGTCGGATGTGGTGGCCAGTACAACAATCTTTTGTTTCACATCAGGCAAGTTTTTCACCACGGAGCTACGGGCATCGGCGTAGGTAGCACCTGCATCGCAGTCACCATTGTAAACCTGGGTTACCACGTTATTGTGGGAGCCGGCCTCGATAGTCTTGGCAAAGTCTTTATCCGGGTCGATGCCGTTGGCTTTCAGCATGATGCGCGGCACAACGTAACCGGAGGTGGAATTGGGGTCGACCCAGCACATTACTTTGCCTTTGAGGTCTTGCAGTGATTTGATGCCACTATCCGCCCGGACGATGATCTGCCCTTTATAGGAGGTGGAACCGAAGCGGATGGTGACCAGGGATACGTCTATGCCGTATTTTTCATGGGCTAGCACGTAGTTAAAGGTATTCAGCCAGCCGATGTGAGCTTTGCCGGCGCCCATTGCTTCCCTTACTGCTGCGTAATCTGTGCCGACATTGGCTTTGATGACGTAGCCGGTCTTGTCGGAAATCATCTTTGCTAAAGTATCGCCGCTAGCGATGATTTCCTGTGTGTTGCCGGAGGGCACAAAGGACATCACGATCGGGTTCTTTTCCGTGCCCAGCTTGGGTTTACCACAACTGGTCAACGTCAAAGCAACAATCGTCAGAATGACAACAACGACCAACCAAAGACTTTTCTTCATTGTTATTGCTCCTTGCATTGGTAAAGTGGGAATGAAAAACAGGAATTGAGACTACACTGATCGATACACGACTGTTGGACTAACGTTGTTTTTCCGCTTTCACCTCCTCCTGGATCCGGTTTTGGGCCAGACGGCCTGAAAGGGCGAGTCAGTGACTTGCCTTAGTGTAGATGTGGAAGGTGTCGTTCCGGTGTGTTGGTATTGAAGGAAAGGCTCCCTTGCGAATTATAGTACAACAATACTTCATTTCTGGCAAGTCAAAGGCACTGGCTAAGAGCGCATTGAAGCGTAGGACAGGCCGTTAGCTTGCTCTACGCCCCGCATTTAATGGACGAGCAGCGTAAAAATGCATGTGTAGCACGATGAAAGAGATGCTAGGTAGTATCACTGTTAAGTGTGGTGCTACCAGGCATTGAGGGGAGGAGGTTGTAGCGTAGATGAACAGAACAGGACAATCAAAACTGTTGTTGCTCAGGGCCTCCTCTTATCCCGTTTACGTTCCATAAATGTTATAATGACAACGTTCTGAGTGAGGTTGCTATTCAGTTACGGAAGGTCCGCTGTAAACGGATTCAGGCATCTTGGCTTGTGAGTCAGCTTTAGATTGACTTTTTGTATTGGTCTGCCCAGAACGACCTGGAATCAGAAAGGCTTACTGTAGAGAGGGCATAGGACTACTTTCTCTTTCTGTAAAGATTCTGGACTCTGGCGTTTATATTTTAGCCACAGAAGAACACAGATTTAGGTCGAAAAGCAAGGGAAAAGTATCTTCTCAATATTGTGAGGTTTGCCCTACTTTCACTGAATGGATTCGGACTCTTGGGGCGTTCCGCTGGACGTCCACCTGCGTGGACGGGGAACATCACCTCAAGTTATCGAGAAGACACAGGGGAAATCCGTGGTAATCCGTGTGATTTGTGGTGGAAATAGCTTGGTCGAGCCTGAACCGTCATTTTCACCAGACTCTAGTTAAGATCATACATTCTCAGGCTGGCTAAGCTGAGTGGTAAGGAAACAAGGGGGGACAGTCAATGGAACAACAGAAAACGGAGCAAGTGATTATCGTTTTGATAGATGGTTCAGAGGACAGTTGGCGGGCATTGCGGCAAGCTCTGTTCCTGGCTCAGAAAATGGCCGGCACAAGGATTCGTGCTATTTATCCTATCCTGCCCCGATTGTTACGTTTGCCGCGGGCTTACTTAGCTAATAGTGAAGTAGTAGAAGTCCGTGAGCCGGCGCCCAACACATCGCTGCGGCAAGTCTACCGGGAGTGGGGCAGAGAAGTTTTAGCCAGGGCAAAGCACCGGGGAGAGCAAAAAGGCATTTCCGTTACTGCTGACATTCGCGAAGGGCGTTGGCTTCACATTCTCCAGGAAGAAGCGGCCAAGGGGGACCTGGTTGTGTTCGGCAATACTGGCATCATTCAGAAATCTCCCTTCTCCCATCTCAAGGGAGATCGCATTGCCAATGGCATTGGCTTGCCGGTGTTGATTGTCACCAGCTATGCCCGCCACCCCCAATACTTAGCTGTGGCTTATGATGGTCATCCGTCTGCTGAGGGAGCTCTGCGGTATGCTCTGGAGCGAGCTGAACAATGGCATGTGCCTCTTAGCGTGATCATTGTCAACAGTCCCAGCGTTTCTGCCACAAAGGGAGAAGTGGAAGCTAGCCTGTTACTAAAAGAATACTCTGTTAAAGGGGATATCCTCGTACAATATGGGCCAGTCGCTCGGACAATCATTGATGCGGCTACGAGCGTTAATGCTGACATTTTAGTAGTAGGCATGTACCGGCATAGCTGGTTGCGCCGCGCTCTGACGGGAAGCAACTTTCATCGTGTTTTGGAGCTTTCTCCTATCCCTGTTCTCATTGTTCCTCCGCGTCGAATGGCGTAAGGTCTTCAGAGGAAATGCTGGCCAGCCGGCATAGCTGCTCCACAGCTGCGGCATATTCCTCCACCAATGGGTGTTCCCCTAGGCGTCCCCGGGCCACTACCAGCAAATGATGGTAATACCAAATTGACTGCGCTGCCCCGCGGCTGAAGCGTTTCCACACCGAATCACCTTCCCTCTGTAAGTTAGCGCTAATGGTAGAAACATTGTGGAGTGCGTCGGCGACTTTGGTGGCAACAGCGTCCACCGAAGCGTGGGCGAGCAAATCCATTCCCTCTTGCTTGCGCACTTCCCATGGCCGGGGGTTCCCTGATTCGTCCCGCTTTTTCTCTGTCAGTGCGGCGACAATGGAGGCTACTTTTGTTCCAAACTGTTCTTGGATCTTTATCAATGGATACTGCTGATCCTCCACAATATCGTGCAGTAGTCCCGCAATGGCCGTGTCCTCGTCGAAACCATAGCGAATCAGAATCAGCGACACGTGGAACAGATGAGTAGAATAAGGGATGTCTGTCTGCTTGCGAAGCTGATCATGATGTACGGTAGCAGCTAACACTAAAGCATCTTCGTAACGTTGTGAGTAGCCGTTCATGGCATTTTTACTTTGCTCTCCTTCTTTTCTCTTGCTCTTCTAACCTACTCTGATTGTCTTGGCACAATGATTTTATGTGCTGTTCGGTATTTTACCACACAGTTTCTAACTATAGTCTGGCGAAAATGACGTTTTAGGCTTGATCAGGCTATCTTTACCACAGATTACATAGATTAGCACAGATTTTCCCTGTATCTTCTCAATCACTTGGTATGATGTCCCCGCCCACGCAGGTGGACGTCCGGCGGAACGCCCCAAGAGCCCGAATTCATTCAGTGAAAGTAGGGCAAACCTCACAATATTGAGAAAATGCTTTTTCCTTGCTTTTCGACCTGAATCTGTGCAATTCTATGTTTTTCTGTGGCCAAAATAGAAGAGCCAGAGTTCAGTTTCTAATTGGGATTCTATTCACGTTAAGGGTAAAGCCGGCCAAAAACCGCCGATGCCTGTTTGACAGGGCAAGAGATTTGAGTACAATGGAAACTAATTGCGGGTGTAGCGCAGTGGTAGCGCATCTGC
>WFQT01000156.1 GCA_015486895.1 Anaerolineae bacterium | reverse complement strand
GCTGGTCATGGGCGCAGGCTTCGATGTGTACGTCGTTTTCCCCACACGCGTGGGGGTGGACCGAAAGTAACGGCAATGAGCGAGCGCGGACGAAGGGTTTTCCCCACACGCGTGGGGGTGGACCGCCTGCTCGCTCTGTCCGACGGCACGCAGATTGAGTTTTCCCCACACGCGTGGGGGTGGACCGGCAGGCGTCGAGTATTGTCAGTTCGCGTGCGATAATGGGCCACGAGTTTTCACCCAAAGTGGGCCACAATTTAGGCGAAACTTCTGCATTTGAATGATACTTTCCAGGCTAATCTTGAGAGTCAGGGAGGTGTTTCATGTCACGCAAGAGGTTGAAATGTACTGGTTCAACATGAATCGGAAAATCGGACATCAAAAGATAGACACTTTTTTGGCTACGACCACGCCGTTAACCAGGTATTGTTTCAAGATCCTGACCTTCTTTTCAGGCGAATAATACTTGCGTTTCTTGCTCATGTTTTCGACCTCCGTTGTGGACTACAACACGGGTGTGAAATTTCCGATTCCATCTGAAGCAGAACACAATGAGTCCATTGACGAATCGGCTCGATTGTTAAAATTCTGGTACAATGCTAATCGGAACTGTTTCAGATTGATAGTATGTTTGTTGTTTTTCATAGTAAACTATATCTGAAAGAATTCCTCCTTTCTGTCAAATTATAATCGGACTGTGTGAGCTGATTGTCAAAAGTCCAGTCCAAAGGCACAGTGGTGGCAAGGATTGAGGCGGGAACTATGGTGACGCGTAAAAAGACAACTTCTTCGCGCAAGAGGAGCACGACGAGCAGACGTGCTCCTAACAAGGGCATTCTATGAATTATAGGCATTACAACATGGTGTATCGGCTCCAAACGGTTTTGTTTGTATGTCTGATTCTGAATTTAGCATTATTCCTGTGGACAACAATTACTGATGTGCGTTTTCCGTATGGCTTGGATTATGGAGAGGCTCCATTGATTGACCAGGCAGAGCGGATTGCTGCCCGCCAGGTGCTTTACAAAACAACTTTGAACAGCCCGCCCTATGTAATTGCCAACTATCCTCCCCTTTACCCCCTTCTAATTGCTGGCGTTGGCACTATCACCGGCTTGCCATTCTTGCAGGTTGGCCGAGCCATATCTTTGATCGCCGTCTTGCTCAGTGGCCTGGTCGTTGGATTGCTTGCCTACGAGCTTTCCGACAATCGCCTCTCGGGGTTGATTGCTGCTACCCTCTTCCTTGGTAATCCCTTTGTGATGAAATGGTCAGCTATAGCACGCGTTGATATGGTGGCACTGAGCTTAAGCCTGCTATCATTGTGGCTGCTCTATCGTCATTGGCATTCATGGCAATGGTTAACGGTAGCGCTCATTTGCTTGGTGGCCGCCATCTATACCCGACAGACGTTCGCTCTGGCAGTTCCTGTGGCTGGTTCCGTTTGGCTTTGGCATAATGATCGCCGACGTTGCCTCATTTTCATCACTGTTTTAGCTCTGACCTGCCTGGCATTGTTTGGCATGCTCAACTTCATAACCCGGGGAGGTTTCTATCTCAATACGGTCACAGCAAATGTGAATTCATACACAGTTATACGCTTACTGACTATGATGGCCGGTTTTCTACGTTTCTGGCCTTTTGCTATTGTGATCGCTGGTAATGCTGTTTTGCAGGCTTACATAACGCGCTCACGAAAAAACACTTCTCAAAACGGCCGAATGTTAAGGCAACCATTTATATGGTCTGGATTGGCTGTTTACAGCCTGGGGGCATTGGCTTCGGCGCTGACTGTCGGCAAGATTGGCTCCAACGTGAATTACTTTCTTGAGCTGGAAGCTGCCTTGGCAGTCTGGGCAGCCTGCGTTAGGACATGGGAACCTGAACGACCGGTGTTCCACCAACTGAGTATCACAGCTCTGTTATTGTGTCAGGTTGTGTGGGGATTAGTGGGAGGAATGACCTTGTATCAGATAAGCCCTGCTGTGCGTTGGAGGAATTTGGCTCAGGACGATGCACTATACCGAGAGGTCAAAACTGCCACCCGGCAGGGGCCAGTCCTGGCAGATGAAAACCTGGATAAAGTGGTTCTGGCAGGACAGCGGATATATTTTCAGCCCTTTGAATACAGGCAGCTTTACCGGGCGGGGATATGGGATCCTTCTGCGCTGATTGCTAAGATTGCGAATCACCGATTCCCACTTGTCTTGATATATGCACCTGGGACTGCGTTGAGCCAGGAGCGTTGGCCGCAGCCCGTGATGGCAGCAATCGAGAAAAACTACAAAGTCACAGATCACCAGGGGGAAACCGTGGTTTACAAGCCGAGGGAGAGTGCCCCCAAACAATGAACACTTTGCTATTCATCATCGCGGTGTGGGGACAGTGCTTTGTTTACGATGTCAGTCAGCTATCAGGGCTATCCCTGGCAGGCAAAGAGCCGTCTTGGAATAGGAGTACTGACGGTCCGGGTAGTTGTGCTCGGGCAACAAATTGCCAGATTGATGTATCCGCTGATACTGCCTGTTGACGGTTTTGTTGAGTATTGGACAGCGGGATGCCTGAATGCAGCCTGTGGTAATCCTTACGCTCCCGACTAACTACTCCGTTTGCAACACACAGCCGGTTGGTTCAAGCCTTAACCGGTAATGATGTAGAGCCTACTCTGGAATCTAGCGCTGGTCATGCCTTTCGGCTTGTTAAGCTATCCGACAGGTCGGGTGCGCTGATATTACACATAGCCTTAGTACTCCTGCCCCTCTGGTGTCATCTTTCGGGCTATACTGGCCGATAGGTTTTCACCCAAGTGGGCCAGTGGTTCGCGGGCAAAATGGGCCACTGATTCGCAGGCAAAGTGGGCCACAATTGGGCAAAACTTCTGTATTTGAGTGATACTTCCCAGGCCAATATTGAGAGTCTAGTAGGTGTCTCATGTCACGTAGGAGGTTGGATACTATGGATGTTTATGAAGTGCTGCGCCTGGTCAAGCTAGGCAAAAGCAATCGCACTATTGCCTCGGTTTTGGGCATCAATCGCAAGACTGTGGGCAAACACCGGGGTTGGGCTGAGCAGAACGGCTTGCTGGTGGGCGACCTGCCTGATCCGTATGATCTCTATCAACTTTTGCAAGAGCCCTGCCCGGCTACACTGTCACCTGCATCGGCGCTCGGGTTGTTCGCCAGCGTTGCCTTAGCCTCCGAACAGGCCATGACAGGATGGCCGAGACACTGAAAGGTACAAAATGTACGAAAATGCTATCTACCGTCATGCAGAAGTTTGACCCTACCGTCATCCGCTTTTTGGCCCATTTCGGCCGCGAATTCGTGGCCCAGTTTGGCCGCGATTTGACAGTGGTTAACAAAATGTTTTAGAATTGCTGGTTTCAGTACCCTCGAAGTTCGGGCCAGTCGTGCAAGTAATATGTCGTGCCGT
>WFQT01000155.1 GCA_015486895.1 Anaerolineae bacterium | reverse complement strand
TACCGAAGCGTTCCATGATATTGGCAATGCCACTGCCGCCAAAACGGCGCATTAAATCGTCGTCCAGGGACACGAAGAAGCGGGATTCACCGGGATCTCCCTGGCGGCCGGCGCGCCCACGGAGCTGGTTGTCGATGCGGCGGGCCTCATGTCGCTCCGTGCCGATAACGTAAAGACCACTCATGGCGACAACTTCCTCGTGTTCCTGCTGCTGCTTCTCTCGCAGGCGCATAATACCGTCAATGAGCTTTTCCGAGAAGGCTGGTTCCCCGGCGATGATCTCTCGCGCCGCCTCAAGATTATCCCCCAGCACCAGGTTAAGCAGTCGCTGCCGCTTGACATAATTGGCTTGGTAAACTTCGTTGGCGACAGCATGAATGCGGCTCTTTTGATAGGCGGTAATCCGCGCTTTCAAGTGGCTCAAGTAGCGCTCTGTTTCCCGCAGGATAGCCGAGGCCGTCGCGGAAATGTTGGCCGGGATAGCAGGGCCCAGTAGTTCCAGCGCCGCGTTTTCCGCCCGCGATTGCATCAAATACAGGGCCTGGTTCAAGGGTACTTCGGCGATGCCGTAGCGCTGGGCGACCTGGTGCACTGTCAAAGCAATAATATCCGAGGCCACCAACTGAGCCAGTTCGTGATCCATTCCTTGCAGCGCTTCGATATGCTCCGGCACCAAGAAACGGTTGTTCTTAGCGACAAATTGGGTAGCTTGCTGATAACCGCTAGTAAAAAGTTGCTCCGCCAGTCGCACCAGCAATTCCTCGCTAAAAAGCTGATTTTGCATCCATTCGGCTGCCTGGCTGGAGACGTTACCGCCCAAGATAATATCTGTGCCGCGGCCGGCCATGTTGGTGGCAATGGTAACAGTACCTTTACGCCCGGCTTGCGTGATAATGGTGGCTTCCTGTTCATGGTGCTTAGCATTGAGGACGTTGTGGGGTACGCGAGCTTTTTTCAACAGCGATGAAAGCTCCTCCGAGGCCTCAATGGAAGTCGTGCCCACCAGCAAGGGCCGACCCTGAGCATGTAACTGCTGGATCTCCTTCACCAACGCCCGAAACTTGATCTCGTGCTTACTGTAAATATTGTCCGGGTAATCAATGCGCTTAGCTAAACGGGCATCTGGATTTTTTGGGTCTTCATAGGTAACAATTTCAACGCCATCTTGTTTGCGTTGGTGGGTAATCAACTCACCACGCTGGGCTTGATACTCCACGTTAGTAGGCAGGACATAAACATCTACGTTATAAACTTTCTGGAACTCTTCTTCCTCGGTCTTGGCGGTACCGGTCATGCCGGCGAGCTTCTCGTACATGCGGAAGTAGTTCTGAATGCTGACTGTGGCAATGGTGACGTTCTCCTGCTGAATAGGAACGCCCTCTTTGGCCTCGATGGCTTGGTGTAAACCTTCGGAATAGCGACGGCCGGCCAAAATACGGCCGGTGAACTCATCAACCAGCAAGATTTGCTTGTTGACCACAACATAGTCGTGGTCTCGCTCGAACAAGTATTCCGCTTTCAGGGCGTTATCTAAGAAAGCGGTGAACCCACTGTGCTCCGAGTCATACAAGCTTTCCTCCTCAGAGATGCCAAGGAGCTGCTCCACCTTCTCGATGCCGCGGTCCGTCAACCAGATGTTGCGCTGCTTGATATCCACCACGAAATCACCATCCGGGTTCTCATCATCCGGGCCGCCGCTGCTGGGCTCTAACCTACGCACAAGGCGGGCGAAGAGCTGGTAGTTCTCCACATCCGGGGGGTCTCCAGGGCCGGAGATAATGAGCGGTGTCCGCGCTTCGTCGATCAGGACATTGTCCACTTCGTCGATAATGGCAAAATGGTGTCCTCTTTGCACCAGTTGGCGTGGTTCATAGACAGTATTGTCCCGCAGGTAATCAAAGCCGAATTCACTGCTAGTGCCGTAGGTAATATCTACCCGATAAGCTTCTGCTCGATCAGCGGGGCGCCAATGAACTAAGCGTTCATCTGCCTGATTGGAGGTCGGGTCCACATATTCCGGGTCGTAGATCGCCGAGAAACGAGGGCCAATGACACCGACACCGAGGCCAACATAGTGGAAAATAGCGCCCATCCAGCCGCCATCGCGGCGGGCTAAGTAATCGTTGACTGTGACTAAGTGCACACCCCGGCCGGTTAAGGCATTCAAATAGAGAGGGGCAGTGGCAACTAAAGTCTTCCCTTCGCCGGTCTTCATCTCCAGTACATTGTTATTATGCAGGATAATACCGCCCAGAATTTGCACGTCATAATGACGTAAGCCAATTGTGCGCCGGGAAGCCTCCCGTACCATGGCAAAAGCTTCCGGCAAAATCTGGTTAAGATATTCTTTCTCGATATTGGTTAATTCTTCCTCCGCCGCCTCAATTTCTTCGCTCAGCTTGGCGCGGTAGAAAGTGTCACTTTCTTCTGCTAAGCTTTCCTTTAACTCGGCAATTTTCTCTAACTGCGGCTGCACTGCTTCCTGCAAACCCTGCTGGAAAGCTTGGGTCCGCTGATGAAATGCCTCTTGTGGCCAAGTGGCTACTTCATCCTCCAAACTGTTAATTTCCTCCACTACAGGCAACAGGCGTCGAATTTCTTTCTCGCTGGCATCGCCTACAATTTTCCCTAAAACTTTTTTCAGCATTCTCACTACGCTCCATCTGAATTCCAGGCATTATCATTACACCTGCTAACAATTGAGGTATTATACTACAGCCGTGGCGATTGCAGAAGTTACCCTGGCGACAACAGATCAGATACCACCGCCTCGCCGTATCAAAGAGATAACCTCCGCCGTCTTCTCATTAAGAGTTCACATGTTATCATCTCAGATTGACAACTGAAGCCCGGCGAAAATGAGATTTTTGGCTCAGCAACGGTCAGCGGTTGAAAACCGCACCTACGTTTGCCAAGCTGCCCTCCGGCGGCTCCAAATAGTCTGCTCCGGCGGACTCGATAACCCGTCGCGGCGACTTTTTGTAAATTTCCGAGTTGTTGTAACATGAACCGGCGATTGAAATTGCGGTAAAAATCACGAAACCTGCCTGCGCAGGTTGGAACCCAGTCGCCAGAGGGCGACCTTGTAGGCGTTGCCGTGACTTTTTACTGTAGAAGTTCAACTTCTCGCGAAAGTTGAACTTCTTAACAGAAATGCCTCGTTGTAGGGTTGGCTTAGTATCTACTTCTGGGGAGGAGCTTCTGATGAAAAAAAGAACTGCTGCTCTATACACGCTGATCGTCATCTTGCTGGCTTTATTCCTCTGGATGCGTGCTTTGCATAGTGAGGATGTACATGCTGACTTACCTCTCACCTGCCAAAACATCCTCATCAACGGCGGTTTTGAGGATGATGAGGGGTGGAACTTCATCCCCACAGTGTATTCGGCCGGCTATAGCCAGGACTACGCTTACGAAGGTAACCGTAGCTTGCGCACCGGCATTCCAGCCGGTCATGGCAACAAGGCCAGTTACTCCGATGCCCAGCAAACCATCATCATCCCTCCCGATGTTGTCAGCGTCACCTTAACTTTTCACAACTATGCCATTGCTCCTGACCCTTACGATACATATTATTTGCTCCTCTTGAACAAGTATGACTATGTTTTGACCATGTTACTGAATTCCAATGATGATCACCATACGTGGGAAGAGCGCTCTTTTGATCTGACCAACTATCGCGGCCGCACAGTCAAAATCCAATTCGGAACCTACAACAACGGCTATGGCGGTTTGACAAGCTGGTATATTGATAACGCTTCGCTGACCGTTTGTACTTATGCAACCCCGACACCAACTTCAGCCGTTTCCGCCCGCGGGTTTGCCCCTATGGCGGTGCGCAATTTGCCTTTCGGCCCCCAGGCTACCCCTACACCAACAGCAACATTGCCTCCCAGCATAACACCGACGAATACCTCCACACCGACATTCACCTCAACACCAACGGCTACTATGCCGGCTATAACGCCCACACCGACTCCAACTGTGCCGACGATTATCATTGACGACGGCGATGCAGCATTCCAGCGTTTCGGCCCACCGGAATACTGGCATGAAGCAACGGTCGGTTGGGCCGACGACAGTGTCTGGACTTACACCAACGGCAGTACGCGAGTCAATTACGCCACCTGGCGGCCCCATTTGCCGCGAGCCGGGATCTGGCGGGTGGACGCGTTCATCCCGTCAGTAAACAGCAGCACCCACTCAGCGCCGTATGTGATTCACACTGCCAGCCAAGATGTACATGTCCCCGGCAACCAACAAACCTCTGGCAGCAACTGGATCACTTTAGGTGAATTCTTCTTCAATGCCGACGATAGCGGTTACGTACTCCTGGGGGACAACAGCGGTGAGGCCGTGGGTTCTACCCGCATCGCTTTCGACGCCATGCGCTGGACCTTTCTCAGTGCGGTGCCCTCCCCCACCCCGACGCCAACTTATACGCCCTGGCCAACGCCAACCGGTTTGCCACAGCCGGGGCCAGAATCCCTGATCATCGAAGGAGAATGGGCCAACTGGATCGCAGCCTCTACGGGGAGCAACACGCTCTATGCCTTCACCGGCCAGGCATCCATGACCGCCCGCCTGCCCCGGGCGTTACAACTCCATCAGCCACAGTCCAGGCAACGATTGGCAGCGGGGCAAAAGGTGTACCGGAGCGACGATGGAGGACAATCCTGGACACTGCAAACGGCCAGTGCACCGGTCAACGATTTCATTGTCAGTCCCAGCTTGCCGCAGCGGCTCTACGGCGGCGACGGTTATCCTTGTTTTGCAGGGGGCCCACCAGTACCTTCCTATCGTAGTAACGATGGCGGCGTGCATTGGAGCGAAATGGTCAACGGTGTAGACTTGACCCCGGCACAGGTGCACAGCAGCAACAAAGATTGGTTGTACGCTTTAGGTTGCGACGGTGTCTATCGCAGCGAGAACGGTGGCCAGACTTTCAGCCACCAGAGCAGCACCAATTTTGGCGTTTACACGCCCACGAACTTGCAAGCAGCCGGGGCAAATTGGAACACAGTTTTTGTTGCCGCCATTTCCGAAGGCGGTAATAGCACCATTATGCGAAGCTGGGATGGCGGTCAAACCTGGCAGACCGCGGCACCTGTCGGTAGTGGTGCTCCGCTAATCTCCTGGATTGGCGGGCTGCTGGTGGACCAGGCCAACGCGGATCGCGTCTGGTTTGCCGACCCCCACGGCGTCTGGCGCAGCAGCAATGGCGGCGAAGGATGGTACTTCAGCAACGATGGCTTACAGTCGGTGACCGTGCCACCGGGAGAACAGCCCACTGCCGATTCTGGCCTTTTCGACCTAGTTATGGATCCAACAAATAGCCAACATCTCTACCTGGGCAGCCGTCACGGCCTGTTCCACAGCACGGATGGCGGCGTACACTGGGAGAAATTCAACGGCCACGAGTGGCAAGATCAAACGATCTTGCGCATTGAAATCAGACCGGCGGAGCCTAACGTGCTCTGGTTAGCAGCCAGCGGCGGCATTTACCGCTTCGACGTGAATCAGCCACCGCCGCCCACCTTCACCCCAACGCCTGTAGCAACCAGAATACCAACCTGGACGCCGACAGCTACCGCGACGCCTACGATTACACCCACGGCCACACTG
>WFQT01000154.1 GCA_015486895.1 Anaerolineae bacterium | reverse complement strand
GTGGTAAAGATAATTAGGTCGAGCCTAAAACGTCATTTTCATCAGAATCCAGTCAGGTACAAGTAAAGCTCCAGCGGCAGAATGTCACGATTGGGCCTGGGGAAGAAAGCCCAGAGAGTAAAGTTCGCCGATATTGGCATTTTTTGTTGGTGTTAGCGAATGAGCGCCTGATATCCGTCGCCATTGATGTCATCACCCCGGATGACGTTCCAACAGGAAATCAGAATTATGACAATCTCGAAACCAATGGCACAACCAAGCGGCTGGCATCGTGTTATAATAGGTGCGGGGCAAGGAAATGAAGAACCAAGCCTGGCCGAACTTCCCGAGGCGAAGTTGGTCGAGCGTGCCAAGGTAGACCCGGAGGCATTTGGCGTTCTTTACGAGAGGCACGTGGACGCCATATTTAACTATATTTTCTATCATACCGGCGATCGCCATGCGGCAGAGGATCTCACAGCTCGCACTTTTTATAATGCCTTAAATAATATCGGGAAATATGTGTACCGGGGAGCCCCTTTTGTTTCCTGGCTGTACCGTATTGCCCATAACCTTGTCGCCAACTGGCATCGAGATCAGAAAAAGTGGAAATTAGCGCCGCTGACTGATCTGTTTGGAAATTACCACCGGTCGAAGCAGCCAACACCGCAAGCGGAGGTGGAGCGGCAAGAGTCGGTTTCAATCTTAATGGAAGTTATCGCTGCTCTACCTGATGACCGACAGCAGTTAATCTTCTTGAAATATGTGGAAAATCTGTCCAATGCTGAGATCAGTCGGATTATGGGGCGCACCGAGGGTGCAGTGAAGTCATTATATCATCGCACGCTGGTTTCACTACGCCGGGAATTGAAAGCTCGCGGATTGACGTTGAAATGAGGCCGAGATGTATACAGGAAGCAATAAGCGTCACAACCGCACTTGTTGAGCAGTCATGAATGAGGGTAGCCATGAGACAGGATGAATTCTACGCTGACCAGCACGCCACGGCATTATTACGCAGCAATAAAAAACAAGCATGGTTCATCGAACAGCACTTGGGTAATAATAACGACCTGCAGGCGCTTTTCGCACTGAATCGTTTGTTAAGCCAGCATTTGACCCACCGGCAAATCGATCCCAGGTTCCAGCTACGGCTAAAGAAAGACCTACTTAAAGTAGGTAGACAGCAAGTAGAGCGACAGCATGTCCCGGCTCTGCAACGTCCTCATAGGTACCGGTACTGGCTTTGGGGCGCAATGATCGCTTCTCTCGCCTCCGTTGCCGGCAGCCTGGCATACTTCTTGATCTGGCGTCACTCCTCAGAGGGCGTGGCTTCATGATTAGCGGCAAAAGAGAAATCGCTGGCCGGGCAACGCTGGCTGACGAATTCTGTGTCGTCGTGCCCATTGATGTCCGCTACCGGGACTTAGATACGCTGGGGCATGTCAACAATGCTGTTTATCTCTCCTATCTGGAAGTTGCCCGCGTCGCCTACTACCAACGGCTCCATCAGGAAAGACAGAATCTCTCCTTTGGCTTTGTCGTCGCTAATATCTGCATTGACTATCACCGGCCCCTCTTTTTGGGAGAACAGATCTGGGTAGGCATCAAGGTAAAACGATTCGGCAATAAGAGCTTCACTTTCGCCTATGAAATTAGGGAAAGTGAAAGTGGCGAGCTGGTTGCCACGGCAGAGAGCGTTCAAGTCACCGTTGATGAGGATGGAAAACACACCATCCCTGTTTCCGATGATCTTCGGGCCCGAGTCGCCAGGTTAGAAGGAAGGGAACTGTAGCCGGCACTTCACCACATTGTAGGGCAACATGAGAGTCATCACGGCCCTATCCCTACGTATCGGTTCAAAAAGTAGGGGCGAACTCTCGTGGTCGCCCACCTGGGCAGGTACAAGACCTGCCCCTACCCCTGGATATTGAGAAGATACATCCCTACCCCGTGCTGACAGCGCGAGCCATCTCTGTGATGCGTCTGTCTGGCAGCATCACTTAGATAAGGACAGGGAGCGATTCTATCATCGCCCCCAGGATGTCAAGACCTTACCTGTTATAGTCGTAGAAACCCTTGCCGGATTTGCGCCCCAAGTAACCACCAGCCACCATACGCCGTAAGAGCGGTGGCGCTGCCAACCAAGGATCACCCAATTCATCATGTAGCACATCGGCCACGTACAGCATGGTATCCAAGCCGACATAGTCACACAGCTCCAGGGGGCCCATGGGATGGCCGGCACCGAGCTTCATCCCCTTGTCGATGTCATCACGGCTGGCCAAGCCCTGCTCATAAACCCGGATAGCGTCGACCAAGTAGGGGATCAATAACCGGTTAACTACAAAACCAGGAGCGTCCTTGGCTAAAATGGGGCTCTTGCCCAGGCTATTAACAAACGCCTGCGCAGTTTCCAGTGTCTCATCGCTGGTAGCCAGCGCCCGGACGATCTCCACTAGGGGCATCACCGGAGCAGGATTAAAGAAATGAATGCCCAGGAACTGGTTAGGACGATCGGTGCTAGCGGCGATTTCAGCCAGGTTGAGAGAAGAAGTATTGCTGGCGAAAATCGTCTCCGGGGGACAAACCCGGCTCAACTCGCCAAACACCGATTTCTTTAAATCCATGCGCTCGATGATAGCTTCAATAACGATGTCGGCGTTTTTGAAGTCGGCCAGGTCCAGTGTGCCGTGGATGCGTCCCAAAGCTGCGTCCCGGTCCCCTTCGCTGAGCTTGCCTCGCCGCACCGCACGGTCCATGGATTTGCGGACATGCTCCAAGCCTTTGTCCAGCAATTCCTGGTTAATCTCACGGGTGATGACCTGATAACCCGCTTTGGCAACGACCTCGACGATGCCGCCGCCCATCTGCCCGCAACCAACAATACCAACAGTCTTAATCTCCATGATTGTCTCCTCGTTGAGGTATCCAATGTGAACCAACTCATGGTGGTCGTATTCATTCTCTGAACATTGTGCATTTTACTACAAAGTGGAGGCAATGGGAAGCCAAGGGGAGAAAATTCAGTTTACAGGCCAAGCTTGGCAGTAGGAATGTGCAGCGGAATATGGCGAAAGATGTAACCGATGAATAGAGTACTCAACAGACTGATAGATGGAATGGCTAGCCGTTGGACCGGTCGCGCTCTCTTGTTTTGCCACTGCTGCCAATAATTCGGCAAGAAAATGAGCGGCACCAGCGCTGCTAACGGCGTCATGAGAAGCAGCAACCCACTTAGCCGTTCCACTGCTCCCATCAGGCGATCTCGCCTGGTAATAGGCAAATAGCTACTATTAATCTGTTCTCCGATGTGCGTTAAAGCGGCATATACTTGGACTTCCAATACTGGCACCGTCCAAATCAAGAAGATGACACTGATAGCGTAAATGGATAAT
This sequence comes from Anaerolineae bacterium, assembly GCA_015486895.1. Classification (GTDB taxonomy): domain Bacteria; phylum Chloroflexota; class Anaerolineae; order JAADDB01; family JAADDB01; genus S014-12. The sequence continues at coordinate 4,595 of WFQT01000154.1, read as the reverse complement.
ATTTCTATTGGTGTCGGGTGCAGGAGTTCTCCCATGGGGTGATGAGTCGGCTGCGACCACTGGGTTACCCCCCAGAGGAACAGCAAATGCACGGTTTGATCGATCAGGACATAAAGCCATCCCCATCGGCCTGGATTCTTGATCAGAAAAGTGCGCGCTGAATCAATGAGCAAGTGTCCAAGGCCTAACAGCAGCCACCATTGCCAGGAGAGTACGTTAATAGTGGCCGCAGCCATAGCCGCCGTCACCAGTGCCACGTGAAGAAGGAGCCCTTGCCAGGAATGCGTTTTTGCCCGGGCAATGCGCCCGGTCTGCAAGATAAAATCGCCTACCATATGACCTAACAGCAAACGCCAGAAGATTTCCATCTCTCATGTTCTCTGATTGTGTTTGGAAAGGTGGGGATGATGACAAACGAAAAAGCGCCAGGGAGCAGATAGCGCCTTCTCGTCACCACGTACGCCCACTCTTGATGACGAACATATTTTCCCCAAAGGCATAACTTCCCCCGCAGCAACGAACAACGCACCTGGTTGGGTCAAATCTATGCCATTCAACGTACGGTCAATCTTCAGCGCCTGACAGAGTTTCCCCGGCCCACTGGCGATTTGCTGATCGGGAACGCCACCGCGCAAGGAGCGCATCTCTTCAATTCCAGCTACTGGCTCCAGCGCTCGGATCAAAATAGCAGCGGGATACTCGCTGTGCTCGGTAACGACATTCAAACAATGATACATGCCATAAATGAAGTAGATGTAAGCGTAGCCAGCGGGGCCAAACATTAGCGCATTGCGGGATGTTTTCCCGCGGGAGGCGTGTGATGCCTGGTCGTGAAAACCAACGTAAGCTTCTACCTCCACGATTCGGCCAGCCAGTACCTGCTCACCAAGCCTCCGGACTATATATTGTCCCAGCAACGATGGGGCTACCGTCAACGTATCCCGTTCGTAGAATTCTCGCGGCAGTGGAGACCACACTGTCATGGTTGTTTCCTCACTAAGCAGGAAAGGCGTCTTGAGATCCCCCTGCAGGGTAGAGAAGCACTTCTTAGCGAGTGCAAGGGAATGATAACAGAGCGACAAAGGGTATACAATTCTTACTAAATGATGTTATTAAGTATAATGCAAAATGGCTTGTGATTGGTTCGTTTTTATCACGAATATCGTAAATGGGCAAATAGCATACATCATGGCGGGGTATGTGAACCAGTGTGATGGGCAGAATGAACCATGTCAGAATTAGTTGCCAAACAGAACAAACTCAGCAGTGTAGTGATACTGCGAAAATGATATTTTAGGTTTGGCCTAACTATCCTTACCACAGATTGCACAGATTAACACAGATTTTCCTTTGTTTTTCGACCAAAATTTGTGAGATTATGTGTTTCTCTTTGGCTAAAATGGAAAAACGCCAGGGTCCAGTAACAGGTAAAGGGGCTACGATGACTAAACCAAAGCTGATCTTCGTTTGCACCGGCAACGTCTGTCGTTCACCCATGGCGGTCGGCATAATGAAAGCTTATCTGCAACAAGATGGACTGGCTGGCGCTGTGGGAGTAACCTCAGCCGGGGTGCGGGCATTGGATGGCTATCCAGCCTCGCCCCCCGCTATCAAGCTACTGGCGGCAGAAAGTATCGACATCACTGACCACCTTGCCCATACCATTAGTGAATCGGAACTGCGCACCGCCGCCCTGGTTTTGGTCATGGAGGAATGGCAGCGACGCTCCCTTTTCTATTTAGCACCTGAAGAAAGCCACAAAGTGTACTTGTTAAGTGAAATGAGCCACCGGCATAGAGAAGTGCCAGACCCTTATGGTAAGGATATGCAGGCATATCAAGAAACCATCAGGCTCCTGCAAGACTTTATTGCCAACGGTCGGTTGGAAATTTACCATCTTCTGGGGATTCGCCCGTAATATTGGGTGCAAGCTTCACCGGTACCCCCGGGCTTTCGAGATGGAAACCGGAAAGGGACGCTGATAAACACAGTCTGCAGGAACAGATTTTCAAAAGTCAGTGTTTGTTGTAAATTCTTCCGCCCAACAGGTGGGCTATCTGCTACGCTTGGAGAAGAAAATAGGTCTGTCTTCATTTTGAAGACAGACCTATTGTTCAACTACCCTTATACAGGTGGCGATGGATTCCGCTACCAACATCTGAACCTACAAGATGATAATAAGTGAGAACAGCAGAGGGTAGTTTAAAGCACTGGACAAAGGCGTTTTTGGTTTTAGCAATAAGGTAACACAGATTTTCACAGGACTTTAGGGGGAAAATCAGGCTGAAAATCAGTGCAATCTGTGGTTAGAATTGCCCTGTTGAACCATAAAATGGATTTCCGCCAAACTCCAGTAAGGCATTATGATGGTTCTTGCTATTGGCTCAGGAACCACTCGAGTGCGCTGCAAATGGAATCAGGGGCTACAACAAATAGCACCGAACCCAAAGCTGAAGTGATATAAGGTAGACCAACATTATGACTACGAGATAGCGAACCAGTTGGACTAAAACCTGAGCGCACAGAATACTTCCTATCGCCGTGCAACATCTCCCACCAATCAGCTTGCGCCTTGCTCCATCAAATAGTTCGCCGCTTCGCCCACTGTAGTAATCTTTTGGGCATCTTCGTCGGTGATTTCTCCCCCGAACTCTTCCTCAAACGCCATGATCAACTCCACCAAGTCCAGCGAATCTGCTTCCAGATCATCACGGAAGCTGGCTTCCATGGTAACTTGTTCCGGGTCAACGCCTAATTGCTCTACGACAATATCACGGACCTTTGCGAAGACTTCATCTTGACTCATTGAAACTTGCCTCCTTAGCCAAAGCACAACTGGATTACCGGACAACGCAGCCGATTGTAACAGAATCGTATGAAGGTGTCAATTCAATTTCAGCAGGACGGCCCCGGTTAGGAAAAACAATTTGACATTCCCTCTTCGCCGATGGTACGATTCAACATTATTAGACTACACAATCAAACACAGGCAGGGAGAGAAAGTTGCGGGCGCTGTTTCTTACTGTTACTGATCCATTGTGCGAACCAGAGCCCTTATGGAGGAAAGTTTGTCGCATCGCAGCAGGAAAGCAGATCATATTCGCATCAACTTAGAGGAAGACGTCTCTTCCCCCGGGCTACGCACTGGTTTTGAACGGTATCAGTTTGTACATCAGGCGTTGCCGGAAACAGACATGAGCACTATTCATGTGGAAACGACGTTCTTGGGGAAAGCGCTATCGGCACCGCTGCTGATCTCTTCTATGACTGGCGGGGTGGCGGAAGCAGCCCTCCTCAATCGTAATCTGGCGCTGGCGGCACAGCAATTCGGCATCGCCATGGGAGTTGGCTCACAACGAGTGGCCATCGAATCTGAAGAGGCGGCTTACTCCTTCCGAGTGCGAGATGTGGCACCGAGCATTTTCTTGGCAGCAAACTTAGGCGCGGTGCAGCTCAACGAAGGCTATGACGTCGACCATTGCCGGCGCGCCGTAGAGATGATCGGTGCAGACGCATTGATCCTGCATCTGAACCCCCTGCAAGAAGTAATGCAAGTCAATGGTAACCGGCAATGGGCACGGTTGTTGCCGAAAATCGAGGCTGTCTGCAGGGCCTTGCCAGTGCCTGTCATCGCTAAAGAAGTCGGGTGGGGTATTTCTCCGCAGACGGCGCGACTCTTAGCTAATGTTGGCATACAGGCCATTGATGTCGCCGGTGCCGGTGGCACATCCTGGAGCGAAGTAGAACGCCATCGCACTGATGACCCACAGTTGCACCGTTTAGCAGACACTTTCCGCGACTGGGGCATTCCCACTGCTTTGAGCTTGCAATGGGTACACCGAGCCCTTCCGGAGATGCCAGTAGTAGCCAGTGGTGGCATCCGCAACGGCCTGCAAGTAGCGAAAGCTATCGCCTTAGGCGCGGATCTGGTTGGCATAGCTTCTCCCTTCCTATCTGCGGCTGCCAAATCGGCTGAAGCAGTTAGTGAAGAGATCCAAATGTTGCTCATGGAGCTGCGTATAGCCATGTTTTTAAGCGGGGCGACGGACTTGGCGGTGTTGCGAGCGCCAGGACGTCTACTGAGCTGGAATGAAGCGTGGCAGGGCTTTGAGCGTTCAGGGATAGAATAAGCTGCGTACACCCTCCCCCCGAACAGGAGATAAAAATGGCTGTACATATTGTCAGTGATGCTGCTTGTGGTTTGGGAAGAGAAATCGTCCGCCGTTTCAATATCCACATCGTGCCCATCGTTGTGCGCTTAGGCGATAGAGAATTACTCCCAGAGGAAATGGAAGCGGAACGATTCTGGACACAGATCGGGAAGAATCTACGGAATTTGCACACATCTGCCACATCGCCGGGCGTGGTACGACAGATTATCAAGCCGCTGGTGGAGACGGGCCATCAGGTTCTCTGCATCACTTTGACAAGCCATCACTCCAGCACATACGACGTTTTCAAGCTCAGCACGGCCGAATTCGGCGAGCGGGTGACCATTTTCGACTCGCAGAGCTTTTCCTTAGGACAAGGATTGCTGGTCCTGCTGGGGGCAAAGATGGCCCAACAAGGCCTGTCATTGGAGGAGATCGTTGCTC
>WFQT01000153.1 GCA_015486895.1 Anaerolineae bacterium | reverse complement strand
TTCGCCTTTTGATAGAGTATCTGACCTTTCATTGTTTTGTTCCTTTGTCTTTTGCATCAGTTTGCGCTGTCAGCTTCCAGAGTTTTAGATATCCCTCTTGACCAATGAAAGACTGATTGATTGCGGCCAACTCTGGATGACTGGCAAGGTAGCGCAAGATATCAGCCATCAAGAAGGGCATGTCCTCTCGATAAAGCGCTTCATAAATCTGAGAGACCAGTTGAAAATCGGCTTCATTGTCCACTGTCCAGCGCAAATGCGAGTAATCTTCCTCTGCTTTAAGTATTCCCACGCGGAAGCGACCAGGTACCCGCCAGATATAAGACGTTACATGCTCCCTATCGTCCTTTTCAGTAGCCTCGCGCCATGCACGCTCCAGGGCGGCAAAGCTGAAACACTCTGCATCCAGGCCATCGGGAAATCGACCGCCATCCAGAAACATGGCCCCGGCACCTGTGGCCACGCCAATGTGATCGTAGCTGCCAGTCTCGTAGTGTTTCAACAAACGCCCCACCACCTCGGGATCCACAAAAGGGCAGTCACCGGTAATGCGAATCAGCGGATCGCCTGCGTATTGTATGGCTGCCCGGTAAAAGCGGTCCAGCACGTCGTCTTCACTGCCGGCAAACATGGCGATCCTATGATCACGGCAAAAGCGTCGAATCGGCTCATCGCCCGGCTGATCAGACGTCGCCACCACCACCTGGGCTAAGCCGGGTACCCATCGTATGCGCTGCACAATGTACCACAACATCGGCCGGCCCAGGATGGGTTTCAATACCTTTCCCGGTAAACGCGTTGATCCCATGCGGGCCTGGATAATGGCTGCCGTCTTCATTTTTGCTCCCGCCATTCATTTCGCACTTTCAACAAGGGACGCAAACCGTCACTGGGGTCAGTTCGCCAGTCACGGTCTGGCAACTCACCAGGCGATGGCACCTTCTTACCACTGCCATCAGCCTCAAAACCTATCTGCACCATCTCAATTACCGGTCGGATTTGTTCTGGCAACCAGCAATGACCGGTTTGATACTCCGCACCCTTCCCTTCCAGATCCAAATGAAACTCAACCATAATAGCTCCCCAACGATGTACCGCCCGATAGATCACGCCAGGATTCACACTATGATCGGACCACCCTACCGGGCAGTCACAAGCCTGCCGTAATGTCTCGATCGCCGCCAGGTTACATTCCTTGGCAGGCGTAGGATAGCTGGAAACACAATGCAAAAGGGTCAAGTCCTGACAGCCAGCACTGCGTAGCACGTCCACGGCTTGCCTGACCTCATCAAGCGCAGCCATACCTGTGGAGAGCACCACCGGCTTACCAGTATGAGCAACAGCATCCAGCAGGTCATCCCACAACAATTCATATGAGCCAATCTTATAAAAATCCACATACGGCAACAACTCATTTACAGCATCCAGGTAAAATGGCGTACAGGCAAACTGTACATTCCTTTCATGACAGCGTTTTGCCAAGGTAGATAAGAACTCAACAGGCAATTCCCAGGCCTCTCTCTGTCGGTGCTGCTCACTTTTAGTCAGGATCTCCGGGGCGAATAGTTCCCGGATCCTGAAAAGCTGGAACTTGACCGCGCTACAGCCGATCTCAGCAGCTTTGTCAATAAAAGCCAGACTACGGTTCAGATCTCGGTGGTGATTACTGGAAACTTCTGCCACAAAAGCAGATATCATTGCGAATACGCCTCCATAACCTTGTGCACTGCAGCTATTACATCACTAATGTCGTCTTCGCTCATCCTCGGAAAAATTGGAAGCGTGATGATGTGCTCATAGGCATCTTCGGCCACTGGACATATCCCTGGCCCCGTGCCGAAACGCTCACGATAGAATGGATGCAGATGCACGGGGATATAGTGCACATTAACGCCAATTCCTTCAGCCCGCAGGGCAGCGAATACATCGGCCCGCGTGGCCCGCAGCTGCGCCAAATCCAACCGGATCACATAAAGATGGTAGGCGTGAGAGACATCTTCTCGCACACCCAGAGGCCTTACAGCAGGAATCTCGGCGAACGCCGCATCATAGCGTCGGGCAATCTTTTGGCGACGTGCTACCCAGGCGGGTAATTTGCGCAACTGGCTTATACCCAGCGCACATTGAATGTCAGTTAGGCGATAATTGTAACCCAAGTCCACCATTTCATAAAACCAGGAACCCTGCAGTTCACGCTGGCGATGATCAGTTGTAATGCCGTGATTACGAAAGACCCGCATACGATCGGCAAGTTTTGGGTCATCTGTGGTAATCATGCCGCCTTCACCGGTAGTAATGGGTTTTACTGGGTGAAAACTAAAAACGTTCAAATCAGCTAAGGTGCCAACCGGCCGTCCCTTATAACTCCCGCCAAGGGCATGGCAGGCATCGGCAACTAGCCTCAAGTCATGCCGATTGGCAATGGCCAGCAGGACATCATAATCGCATGGCTGGCCGGCGTAGTCTACAGCAATGATGGCTTTTGTGCGTGGTGTGATCTTCGCCTCGACCTGATTCGGATCGAGCAGAAGAGTATCCGGATCCACATCGGAAAAAACTGGCATTCCACCCTGAAATACCGCGCAGTTAGCACTGGCGGCGAAAGTCATCGGCGGAACAATAACCTCATCACCTAGCCCGATACCGATGGCGTACATGGCGGCATGCAAGGCAGCTGTGCCACTGCTTACGGCCACCGCTTGCTTTTCTCCTACAAAGTCTGCAAAGGCTCGCTCAAATTCGTCTACCTTTGGCCCGGTAGTAAACCAATCAGAACGGAAGACTTCAACCACTGCAGCAATATCGTCATCATCCACCCATTGATGACCATAAGGCAGTTGTTTCTCTCTTACAGGAATGCCTCCATCAATGGCTAACTTGACAGCCATTAACCCTCTCCAATCATTTCTCGCAGTTCTTCGGTGGTCAACCAACGGTCGTTTTTATCGCTTGCAAACTCGAAGCCATCCTCCAGATGTTTACCGTGATTCCAGTTGGTCAATTTCCACCAGGGATGTGTGGGTTGGATGATAAACATATCTTTTAGTTTCAAAACTTGACGTGATTCGTCACGTGAAATAAGAACTTCATGAAGTTTTTCCCCCGGCCGAATCCCAATGGTTTCGATTTCACATCCCGGTGCCACTGCCTCAGCCAAGTCCGTAATCCGCATCGAGGGAATCTTGGGGACGAATACTTCACCCCCCTGCATCTGCTCAACGGCCCGGATGACCAATCTCACTCCCTGCTCCAAGGTAATCCAAAAGCGGGTCATTCGGCGATCAGTAATCGTTATTTTGCCATTTTCGCGTTGGCGAAGGAATAAGGGAATGACACTTCCCCGGCTGCCAACCACATTACCGTAACGCACGCAACCGAATCTCGTTGGGCCCTCACCACTATAGGCATTCGCCTGAACAAATAGTTTCTCCGCAACCAACTTTGTAGCCCCATATAAATTGATTGGATTGACAGCCTTATCTGTACTCAAAGCTACAACCTTCTTTACACCTTTATCAAGGGCAGCATCGATTACATTACGTGCCCCTATTACGTTGGTCATCACCGCCTCTATGGGATTGTACTCACAAGCCGGGACCTGTTTCAATGCAGCAGCATGGATAACAATATCCACCCCATTCACTGCCCGTCGCAAGCGATCCACGTCGCGCACATCACCGATGAAGTAGCGCAAGCTGGGATGATCAAATCCGGCCAGACGCATCTCATGCTGTTTGAGCTCATCTCGACTAAAGATGATAAGCTTCTGTGGGTGATAATCCCGCAGCATAATTTCTGTAAACTTCTTGCCGAAAGAACCGGTGCCACCTGTAATTAAAATAGCTTGGTTTTTCCAGTCTATCATTATCTATCTCCTTGTAAAAGGTGATCTGTAATTTGTGATCTGTGACAAGTAATCCGCGTGTTTGGGGGACGGAGTTAGTTTAATAGCTTAACATCATTTTCCGATGATAAGGGCCATTGCCAATAGAGTAATAGGTGACGTTGGTAACAAATTAACTTACCGAAATAAGGAGGTCAGGTCTTCATTCTTCACACATACTATCCTTGGTGGCCATACTGGCCGATCAAATGTCTGTGTGTGTCTGTGGCTGATTTGTCTTTTTGTAATGATTTGAGATGACTACATGCTCAGTAATCTTTCGAAATACTTGATCGTTTTTTCCAACCCCTCCTCCAACTCTGTACCTGGCTCCCAACCCAAAAGCTCCCGTGCTTTCCTGATACCAGAATAGTTCTTCCGGATATCCCCCTGCCTTGGCGGGCCGTGATGAATTCCTACATCCCGGCCTACAACCTCCTGCACCAACGCCGCCAATTCCAGAATACTCGTCTCCATCCCTGTAGCGATCTGAAAAACCTCACCCGCAACCTCGCTCTTCAGCGTCAGCATAATGGCACGGCACAGGTCACCCACATAGATGAAGTCTCGCGTCTGCCGTCCATCACCATCAATCGTGATTTGACCCTTTTCCAGAATGTCTTTAAAGAACTTTGCTACCACGCTGTTTTTATGGGAGGAAAAGGGACCATAGAGATTAGCGAAGCGCAGCACCACCGTGCCCAGCCCCCAAGACCCATGATAGGCCAGGCAGTAGCCCTCTCCCGCCAGCTTGCTGGCCCCGTAGGGTGAAATGGGCAGCGGTGCCTTGACTTCGGTGGCGGGCGGGGGCTGTTTGCCCAAGGGTGCATTGGAGGAAGCAAAAACAAATCGCATCTGTTTTCCGCGCCGCTCCTGTTCGCCCCGTGCCGCTTCAAGCATGTTCAACGTACCGATGACATTGATCTCACAATCTCGCCGTGGGTCTTTTAATGAGCCGGGCACACCGGTCTGGGCGGCCAGATGAACGATGCTGTCCATGCCTATCACGGGACATAATAGGGGACGTTGGCAACTTTGTAAACTTATTATCGGGACATAATAGGGGACGTTGGCAACTTTGGGGGACGAATGGGGGACGTTGGTAAGTTTGTTAAGTT
>WFQT01000152.1 GCA_015486895.1 Anaerolineae bacterium | reverse complement strand
GGTGAACGCACCTGTCCTCGCCAGAGAAAGTAGCGATACTCCCGGCTACGAGCCCAGTAACGAGGATGAAAGCCTTCCTCTGCCGCCTGCAATTGCAGCACTGCTACATCAGCCGGCAACATAGCATTCAAGGCTCTCCGCAGTGCCTCCAAATCATGTCGCCAATCCAGAGAAAAGGCGACAACCTGGGCCTTAGCATGCACACCGCTATCTGTTCGCCCGGCACCGACCAAGCGCACCGGGCCATTATTCAGCTCCGCGAGGACTGTTTCCAACGTCCCCTGTACCGTACGCCCCTGAGCCTGCACCTGGAAACCCAAGAAATCAGTACCATCGTAAGCAATCGTCGCCCGCAGATAACGTGTCGGCTTTACTCTCCCTTCCGCCAACCTTAATCCTCAGAGCCTTCCACCAACTCCAACAAAACCATCTGAGCGCCGTCCCCCGGGCGAGGGCCCAACTTCAGAATACGGGTATATCCCCCATCGCGAGATTCGTAACGCGGCGCAATATCGCTAAAGAGGTTCTTTGCCACTTCCGGATCATTTAAGCGCGCAACCACTCGGCGCCGAGCCGCTACCAGAGACGTATCCCCAGCTAAAGAACGCTTAGCAATAGTAATCATTTTCTCGGCATCCCCGCGTACCGCTTTAGCTTTTGCCTCCGTAGTACGGATCCGCTCATGACGGAATAGCTCTGTAATCAAGTTCTTAAAGAGTGCCCGCCGGTGGCTACTAGAGCGTCCAAGATGCCGTCCAGCTACTCGATGTCGCATTGATTCACCCCATCCTCATCGCAAATTTGGCCTCACTCCTCTTCCAAGTATTGGCCAAATTCCTTCTCATATATTTTCGCTTTCAGCTCTTCCAGCGACTTACGACCGAAATTACGAATAGAAAGCATTTCCTCATCCCCCATGCGCATCTTCTCAATAACCTGACCAATCTGCAGCAGCCCAGCGCGCTTCAGTGAATTATAAGCGCGTTGGGATAGATCCAACTCATCGACCGAACGCGTGTAGATTCCCATGGGGATATCCTCTTCTTCCGGCTGCACTTCCAGCAACGTGGGCTGAACGCCAGCTACCAAGGCAAAATGCCTGACCAAGATTGCAGCGCTCTCGCGCAGAGCATCCTCCGGGGTGATAGTGCCATCCGTCTGCACTTCCAGCGTTAAACTATCGTAATCCGTCTGTTGACCGATGCGAGCACTGCCAACAGTGAAATTCACTTTGCGCACAGGACTGAAAATAGCATCCACAGGAATCTCCCCTAAGGGCAGATCACGGCGACTTTCCACCGAGGAATAGCCCCGCCCGCGACTAACGGTAAATTCCACCTCCAGATTCACCTCATTTGAATCAGCCATACACAGATACAGCTCTGGGTTAGCTACTTCCAAACCATTTGGACAGTAAATATCCACCCCGGTTACTGGCCCTTCCGCCATCACTTCCAGCTTCGCCTGGATCGGCTCATCAGATTCCGCGAGCCAGCGAAAGCGCAACTGCTTCAAGTTCAGAATAAACTGAATTGCATCCTCGCGCACATAAGGAATAGGTGCAAACTCATGCTGCAGACCAAGGATGCGTATAGACGTAATCGCCGCCCCGGGCAAAGAAGAGAGCAACACACGACGCAAAGCATTCCCCATCGTGACCCCAAAACCTTTCTCCAACGGGCCCACGATAAAACGGCCATCTGTTTGCGTTGTCCGTTCTGCCTCTATTTCATTCGGCAACACCAGATCTAACAAGAGAACCCTCCTCGCTCAGGAAAAAGCAACTGATGACAAATCAGCAGCAGCAAAAATCCCCACAGCCCATTAGCGGCTATAGTATTCAACCACAAGTTGTTCGTTGATGGGGATATCGATATGCTCCCGTTCCGGAAACCGCAACACAATCCCACTCATCGACTCTACATTCAACTGTAACCAATCAGGTGGGGTCTTCTCCGCCAAAACTTCCTCGCGGTACTTAAAGAACCCGTTCTGGCGCTGACGCTCGCGCACCTGCACCGTATCCCCGACCTTGACCATGTAAGACGGAATATTCACCTTGCGCCCATTCACAGCAATATGGCCGTGGCGCACCAGTTGCCGAGCCTGGGCCCGGGAGTCCGCCAAACCCAGACGGTAAACCACATTGTCCAGACGCCGTTCCAATAGCGTCAGCAATGCTGTACCCGTCTGACCCTTCTGACGAGAAGCCTCGGCGAAATAGCGCCGGAACTGCCGCTCCATCACGCCGTAAATGCGACGCACTTTTTGCTTCTCGCGCAATTGCACAGCGAAATCAGATGACTTACTCAAACGCCGACGCTTACCGCCCTGATCTCCCGGCGGATAAGGCCTACGTTCAAATGGACACTTATCGGAAAAACAACGATCTCCCTTCAAAAAGAGCTTTTGCCCTTCCCGTCGGCACAACTTACAAACAGCATCAGTATATCGAGCCAAATTATCCTCCCACTTCACCTCTGCAGGGGTTTACAGTCTTGGCCAAACCTTCTTCCCCCTCTGACAAAAGTAACTACTCAGAGCCCCGCTGATTCTGCACCGGAATGCACAAATTTCACCAATCCTTCTTTACCATAAGTTACACGGATTAACACCAATTTTTTCTTGCCTTTCAAACCAAATCTGTGCAGTTCTGTGTTTTTCTGTGGCTGAAATAAAAACGCCAGAGTCCAGTAATAATCAGACCCGTCGCTTCTTGGGCGGACGACAGCCATTGTGCGGAACTGGTGTCACATCGGTAATGGAACGAACCACAACACCACCACCCTGCAAAGAACGCAGAGCAGCTTCGCGCCCCGGGCCAGGCCCCTTCATGAAAACATCGGCCTCGCGCATGCTGGCATCAATAGCGATCTTAATAGCTTGTTGTGCAGCCAACTGCGCCGCATAAGGAGTGCTCTTGCGAGAACCCTTGAACCCCGTGGTACCACCGCTGGACCAGCCGATCACATTCCCTTGCTGATCGGTCACCGTAATAATGGTGTTATTAAACGTCGATTGAATGTAAAAACGTCCTTTCGGGACCACTTTCTTTTCACGCCGGGCACCGGAACGACGACCCCGACGACGTGATAGTTGTGCCATGTAACCTCCTCAAAACCAATGTGAAAGCGCATAAAGGACTTTCCTCGTACGCGCCGTGCAACATCACCCTATTTACGAGCCCGCTTGCGGCCAGGCACCGTCTTGCGAGCACCCCGCTTAGTGCGCGCGTTCGTCCGCGTTCGCTGGCCGTGCACCGGCAAATTCCGGCGATGCCGCAAGCCCCGGTAAGAACCAATTTCCATGAGGCGCTTGATGTTCATCGCCACATCACGGCGCAGGTCACCCTCCACCCGGTAATTGCGGTCAATCACCTCGCGGACTCGCACGATTTCAGATTCCGAAAGGTCCTTCGTCCTGGTATCCGGATCCACGTTAGCCACTCGCAGGATCTCCCTGCTAGTGGAGAGCCCAATGCCGTAAATGTACGTTAAGGCCACCTCAACCCGCTTATTCCGGGGCAAGTCCACACCTGCAATACGAGCCATTCGCCCACTCCTCCTTTATTAACCCTGGCGTTGTTTATGCTTCGGGTTTGAACAAATCACCCGCACAACACCCTTGCGCCTAACAATTTTACATTTCTCACAGCGCTTTTTCACAGAAGCACGTACTTTCATGATATCTAACCTCCTAAACTTTATCGAGTCTATAGCCTGGTCAAAATCTCAGCGCCACTCTCTGTGACTAACAAAGTATGTTCAAAGTGAGCCGACAACGAATCATCCCCAGTAACCACTGTCCAGCCATCGGACAGGACACGTGTCTCCCAGCCACCCACGTTGACCATCGGTTCCAGCGCAAAAGTCATCCCCGACTGCAAGATCAAATAGCTATCCGGATGCGCCATGTTCACGTAGTGCAAGATCTCCGGCGGTTCGTGCATATTGCGTCCGATACCGTGGCCGGTGTATTCACGCACTACCGACAATCCATGGCTCTCCACATATTGCTGAATGGCTGCCGAAACCTGCATCAACGGCTTGCCAGCCTTTACAGCGCCAATGCCAGCATAAAGAGCATCCCGTGTCACTGCCAAGAGACGCTGCGCCTCCTCGCTGATTTCACCTACAGGATACGTCCAGGCGCCGTCTCCTTGCCATCCTTTATAAATAGTGCCAGTATCGACACTGATGATATCCCCTTCCTTCAGCACTCGCTTCGGGCTGGGGATGCCATGCACCAACTCGTTATTGATAGAAGCACAAATAGACGCCGGGAAACCGTGATAACCCTTGAAAGAGGGAATAGCACCGTTCTCGCGGATAACCTGCTCCGCCAAGACATCCAGGTCTGCTGTTGTTACTCCGGGCTTGATAGCTTTCTGAACTTCAGAATGTACCAACGCGACCAAACGGCCGGCCTCACGCATGATCTTAATCTGCTCCGCTGTACGCGGCTCCACATGAGCCGGACGACGTCTCATTTTCTTCATTGACAATCAACTTCCCCAATGGCAGTTAGTAGGGCATGATGTACCTCTTCGATGCTCTGTGTGCCGTCGATCTCACGTAAAAGACCCAAGCGATCGTAATACTCAATCACAGGCGCTGTTTGCTCAAAGTAAACACGCAGCCGATTCTGAGCCGTCTCTACTTTATCATCGGGCCGCTGGTACAGCTCTCCACCACAGAGATCACATACGCCTGCTACCTTTGGCGGGCTGAACAACGTATGATAAACAGCTCCACAATTCCGGCAAATCCAGCGACCGGAGAGTCGTTGTAGCAAAATCTCATCCGGCACCTTCAAGTACAAAGTGAGAGCTACACGTTTACCCAGGTCGGCCAGCAGATCAGCCAATGCCTCAGCCTGCGCCACCGTACGCGGGAAACCATCTAACAGCGCACCTTTGGCACAATCGGCATGAGACAGACGCTCCTTCACCATGGCGACGGTCACACCATCGGGGACCAGCTCCCCTTTATCCATATAAGACTTTGCCAACAATCCTAATTCAGACTCTTCCTGCAAATTCTTCCGAAAAATATCTCCGGTAGAGATTTGCAGCAGGCCCAATTCTTTCTCCAACAACTTCGCCTGTGTGCCCTTTCCGGCACCAGGCGCTCCCAGGAAAACAATAAACAGCGACTCCGCCAACATCAGCCATTACTCTCCTGCGGTGATTTTATCATTCCGGCCCTTCAGGAGCACTTAGGTAATCACTCTTGCTGGAGTCTGGCAATAATGACGTTTTAGGCTCGACTTAACTATCTTTACCACAGATCGCACGGATTAACACAGATTTTTTCTTGCATTCCAAACCGACTCTGTGAAGTTCTGTGCTTCTCTGTGGCTAAAAGAAAAACGCCAGAGTCCAGACTCTTAATCCAAACGTATACTGGTTTCGTCCACACCGTTATTCCAGACAAATGCCGCCCGGCCTAACGGATGAATCCTTCATAATGCCGCATGAGCAACTGAGCTTCCATTTGCTTCATGGTGTCCAACACCACACCAACAACGATGAGCAACCCAGCACTGGTAATCAGCATGGTTGACGTCGTCGTGAAACCGCGCACGAAGAAAGGCAAAACTGCTACCGCAGCCAGGAACAAAGCTCCTACCAGCGTAATCCGGGACATTACTTTGTTCAGGTAGCTCTCCGTACGCTTCCCCGCTCGAATCCCGGGGATAAAGCCTCCTTGTCGTTGCAGCGTCTCCGGCAAACGCTGTTGCTGGAAGACAACGTCGGTATAGAAATAGGTAAAACCAACCACCAACCAGAAGTACGCGAACCAGTAAAACCAACCTTGCGGGTTGAAAACGCGAGTCATCTCCAGAGACATGGCAGCAATCCAGCCTGTCGGCGAATTCACAAAATAGCTAGCAAGCGTTGCCGGGAGGATAATCAAGCTCTGGGCAAAGATAATTGGGATCATGCCGGCAGCATTGACCCGCAGTGGCACATAAGTACTCTGGCCGCCATACACTTTGCGCCCACGAACCCGTTTAGCATACTGGACCGGGATACGGCGTTCTCCTTCTTGAACAAAGACGATCACACCTACTGTGATGATCATCAACGTCAGCAAAATAGTCAAACCCATGTAGTTACCTGCAGCCATCATCTGACCCATGCGCCGGGGCATCGCCGCCACGATACCACCAAAGATAATAATGGAAATACCGTTACCGATGCCATCCGAGGTAATCAATTCACCTAACCACATAGCAAAGGCTGTCCCGGCCGTCAGCGCAATCAGCGTGGTAACCGTCGGCAAGAGGTTGGCACCGCCAAAGCCAAAATGAGGCAAAACACCAGCCCGAGCCAAAAGTACTGATTGGCCCCAACCTTGCAAGAGAGCCAGGGGCACCGTTAACCAATTCGTGTACTGGTTGATCTTCTGGATCCCCTGTTCACCTTCCTTAGACAACTCTTCCAACGGCGGGATAATGGGCACCAGCAATTGCAAGATAATGGACGAAGTAATATACGGATAAACGCCCATGGACATCACCGAAAAACGGGACAGGGCGCCACCGGAGAACATATCCAGCAAGCCTACCAACGGATTACTGGCAAAAACCTCCTTCAATACATTCTGATCCACGCCGGGAGCAGGAATGTGTGCTGCCAGACGGTAAATCACCAATAGCCCTAAAGTCACCAGCAGCTTATTGCGCAAATCCGGTAATCGGAAGGCATTACGTACTGCATCAATCATTGCGCTGTTCTCTCCTCCAGAGTCAAGCCCCAACAAGCTCCACTACCCGGCAATCCAAATCGGACTTTGACTTGCCAGGGAAAGCCATGCCTCTTAGCGGGGCAACAATTCGACCGTTCCGCCGGCAGCTTCCACTTTCTGCTGAGCACTTTTGCTCGTCCGCTGCACCTTTATCGTCAGAGGCCGATCGATCTCGCCGTCACCCAACAGCACCACCGGCATGGTTGCCGAGCGAATCAAGCCCACCGCTTCCAACTGCTCTGGGGTCACCTCACTCTCGGCAGGGAACAGCATATCATCCAGATCACCTACATTCACCTCGGCATATTCCACCCGCCAGCGGTTCTTGAAACCACGCTTAAACGGCAAACGACGCACGAAAGGAAGCTGGCCACCCTCAAAGTACGGGCGAACACCACCACCGGAACGAGATTTCTGACCTTTCGTACCGCGGCCGGCCGTTTTGCCTTGTCCAGCAGAAATACCCCTGCCCACCCGTTTGCGGCAGCGGCGGCTACCAGGGGTAGGTTGCAATTCATGCAACTGCATCATCATCACTCCTCTATCACATCCACACGCACCAAATGGCGAACCTTTTCAATCATACCGCGCACACTAGGCTGATCGTGATGTTCCACCGCGTCGCCTATATGCCGCAGGCCTAACGCCCGCACCGTTGCCTTCTGACGGGCGGAATAGCCAATGGAGCTCTTTACATAAGTCACGCGCAACATCCGCGTCCTCTGCTCAGTCACCTTGCTTTCTCCTCCGCAACCAGAACGGCTGTATATACTCTACCGGCTTATTACGCAACGCAGCAACCTCATCAGGAGACTGCAATTGACGTAAGCCCTCCAGTGTGGCTTTAGTCACATTCAAAATATTAGCGCTGCCCATGGACTTAGTCAGCACATCACGGATGCCAGCCGCCTCCAACACAGCACGCACCCCCCCGCCGGCAATGACGCCGGTACCAGGTGAGGCTGGTCGCAGCAACACCCTTGCCGCGCTATAGCGAGCAATAATCTCGTGCGGAATTGTCGTTTCCACCATCGGCACGTCAATCATATGCTTGCGTGCTCGCTCAGAGCCCTTGCGAATGGCGTCGGGCACGGTTCCCGCCCGGCCAATGCCAACGCCTACACGGCCTTTCCGATCACCAACGACCACAACAGCCCGGAAACTGAAACGCCGGCCGCCTTTCACTACCTTGGCAGTACGAGCAATGTGCACCACTCGCTCATCAAACTCATCCTGCACCTCGCGTCCGCCCATATGTTTATCCGTTCTCGGCGGCATTCGTCCTCCTTATCACCACTTCAGCTTAAAATTGCAAGCCAGCCTCGCGCGACGCCTCTGCCAACGATTTCACCCGTCCAGAGTAAGGATATCCACCCCGGTCGAATACAATTGTAGCGATCCCCGCCGCCAGCGCTCGCTGGGCCACCAGCTCACCGACCAATTTCGCCTGCTCCATCTTCGTCAGACCGGAAGCCTTATCCTGCAACTCCCGGTCAATGGTCGATGCAGATACCAGCGTATGGCCGGTTTCGTCGTCAATCACCTGGGCGTAAATGTGTTCTGAACTGCGATACACATTTAATCGCGGACGTGCTGCTGTGCCGAAAATCTTTTGCCGCACCCGAGCATGTCGCCGCAACCGCGCCACAGAACGCTTAGCTCTTGCCATGATAACTCTAACCCTCCATAACCAGAAAAGGGGCCAGGCCCAGCGCCTCTTTAGCGCTTGCCGGCTTTCCCGACTTTCTGCCGTACGTATTCACCCTTATAACGGACACCCTTGCCTTTATATGGTTCCGGCGGCCGGCAACGGCGAACATCAGCAGCAACCTGCCCTACCACCTCTTTGTCAATACCCTTGATGAGCAATTGATGACCACTGCGATCTGTTTCAAATGTCAAACCGTCCACATTAAACTCAATGGGATGAGAATAACCAAGCTGCAAAGTCAGCTTGCTCCCCTTGCCATCAGCCCGGTAACCGACACCAATAATCTCCAGTTCTTTCTGGAAACCTTCGCTGACCCCCAATACCATGTTGTTCAACAAAACACGGGTCAGCCCATGTAGGGCCCGGTGGTGGCGCTGATCGGTAGGACGCTGCACCAAAATCTGGCCGCCCTCCTGCACCAGATTCATCTCCTGGGACAATTGACGACTTAACGTCCCTTTTGGCCCTTTCACAGTTACCATATTATCCGGAGCAATGGTCACGGCCACACCTTTCGGGATAATGACCGGACGTCGTCCAACTCGAGACATAATGAAAACCCTCCTGTAACCGACGACTACCAGATGTAGCAAAGAACCTCACCGCCAACATTAAGTCGGCGAGCCTCTTTACCCGTCATGACGCCTCGCGAAGTGGACAGAATAGCAGTACCCAGTCCGCTGCGCACCCGCGGAATTACATTTCGCTTAGCGTAAATCCTCCGCCCCGGCTTACTCACACGCTTTAAGCCAGTGATAACAGGCCGCCGGTTCTCATTATACCGAAGAATAATCCGTAACACCGGTTGCGGCGTCGATCGATTCACGTCGAAATGCTGAATATACCCCTCTTCCTTCAATATCCGGGCAAGAGCCACTTTAATCGTAGAACTCGGGATTAGAACAGAACGGTGCCGCGCCATATTAGCGTTGCGTATCCGTGTTAACATATCCGCAATGGGATCTGTCATCATAAGCACTATCCTCCAAGTTGCAGTATCGGCTGCACCATATGCAGACTACTCCGACTTACAGCCTGATTCCCTGAGGGAAAACAATCTATTATTTTCCAATAAATTCTTAGAGAACCACTGTAAATGTAAACTGGAGTCTGGCAAAAATCCGATTTTTGGCTTCACAAAGCAATTCCAACCCCAGATTGCACAGATTACATCTGTGTTAATCTGCGGCTAAAACCAAAAACGCCATTGTCCAGGTGTAAATATTACCAGCTCGACTTCGTTACGCCCGGCAGTCGACCGTTCAAAGCTTCTTCCCGGAAGCAAATGCGACAAAGGCCAAAACGGCGTATATATCCACGGGAACGGCCACATTTGCGACAACGATTGTGCTCACGCACTTTGTACTTGCGCCGTTGCTCCCGAATAATCATGCTTTTCTTAGCCACAATCCCTCCTCTTACGAACTTCTAAAAGGCATGCCTACCAAATGTAACAGAGCCCGGCCTTCCTCATCCGTCTTCGCCGTCGTGATAATGGAAACCTCCATGCCGCGGATCTTATCGATCTTGTCATAATCAATTTCGGGCCAGACAACCTGTTCCCGCAACCCCAGCGTGTAATTTCCCCGGCCATCAAAGGCATCCGGCGAGACACCGCGGAAGTCACGCACCCTAGGCAAAGCAATGTTGACCAGACGATCCAGGAAGTCGTACATGCGATTGCCTCGCAGCGTCACTTTCAGGCCAATAGGATTGCCCGCCCGCAGCTTAAAAGTGGAAATAGCCCTTTTCGCCCGCCGCACCACTGGCTTCTGGCCTGTAATCGCCATCAAATCATTAGAAGCGAAATCCAGCGCCTTGGCGCTTTGCAGCGCTTCACCCAAGCCAACATTCACTACTACTTTGACCAAATGCGGCACTTCCATGACGTTCTTGTAACCAAAGGTTTTCATCATTTCCGGCACGATTTCTTCCCGATAACGTGCCTTCAACCTTGGAACTCGTCCCATTCCCTTCACCTCTCAACTAACCCGCCCGGTTCAGCTTTCCGAAGGCTTGGGCAGGAACTCATCGTATTTGCGACTATAGCGGACATGCTCATTCGCGGCCGTTTCTTTTGCCCCCACCCGGGTAGGTTTATCCGAATCCGGTGCCACTAACATCACGTTAGAAATATGAATGGGAGCTTCACGCTCAATGATCCCCACCTGGGTTCGCACATTGCCCGTAGGCCGCTGATGCTTTTTCACCAAGTTGACGCCGGCCACAACCACCCAAACATCATCACGATTGTTGCCTTTCCGCGGCGGCTTCCAACGACGGCGAATGACTCTCTGCACTGTGCCCCGGCGTCCTTTCGCATCACCGGCTATCACCTCCACCAAGTCACCTTTTACAATCTTCACCTTCATCCGACAACCTCCTATAACACCTCTGGCGCCAATGAGACAATGCGCATATAGCGTTTCTCACGCAGCTCACGGGCTACCGGACCGAAGATGCGCGTCCCTCGCGGTAAGCCGTGATCGTCGATCAACACAGCAGCATTATCGTCAAAGCGAATGTACGTGCCGTCGCGGCGGCGATACCCCTTAGCTACTCGCACCACAACAGCCCGAACGACATCCCCCTTCTTTACCGCGCTATTAGGAGCCGCCTGCTTCACTGTAGCAACAATCACATCCCCCACAGATGCATAGCGCCTCGTAGAGCCGCCTTTGACTCGAATGCAGAGGATTTCCTTGGCGCCGGTATTATCTGCGACTTTCAGCCGGCTTTCTTGTTGAATCATACTTCATCCATCCTTCACGCTGACGAGACGCACGCTCAAGTCAGGGAGCCTATGCCTCACTGGCCCGTTCGATAATCTCCGTCACCACCCAATGTTTCTCTTTGCTCAAAGGGCGGGACTCTTCAATGCGAACGATATCGCCGACATGGCAAGCATTGGTCTCGTCATGAGCTTTGAAGCGACGTATTGTGCGCACCACCTTCCGGTAGATGGGATGGCGCCGTCGCCGCTCTACCATTACCACCACCGTCTTGTCCATCTTGTCGCTGCTAACCTCTCCGATCAGTACCTTACGCGCCATGGACTAACCTTCCTCTGCCAATTCCCGCTCTCGAATTATCGTGCGCACACGGGCAATATTCCGGCGCGCTTCGCGGAGGCGAGCGTGATTCTTCTGCTGACCGCTGGCACGATTGAAGCGAAGCTTAAAGAGCTCCTCATACGCTTCATCCAAAGCAGCCGCCAATTCATTATCGCCCAAGGCGTGCAACTCGCTTACTTTCATGAGCTACCCATCCCCTCACTTTCCCTAGCAACTACCTGAGTATGAATTGGTAATTTATAGGAGGCTAACCGGAACGCCTCCCGCGCTAGATCCTCACTC
>WFQT01000151.1 GCA_015486895.1 Anaerolineae bacterium | reverse complement strand
TTTGGCTGGGTGGACCAGCCCGGCGGCCGCCGCCGGCACCGAGGCAAGATTCCTCGCAGCGGTGGCATCGCCCTTTTTCTGGGCCTGATCATTGTCTTACTGGTCAGCCGCCACCTGCCTGCCGGCTGGCGCTTCCCCATGGCAGATGTTAACGAGTCCATCTGGTGGCACGGTCTTTTGTTAGGGAGTATCATCGCTTTCGTCGCCGGCCTGCTGGACGACAGCATAGAATTTAGCGCCGGGCCGCAATTTGCCGCCCAGTTACTCTGTTCAGCGGTGGCTATCGCTTTTACGCTATTCATCGAGCGGGTGAATAACCCTTTCGGCGCCGGGCAAATTATCTTCCCTTGGCCGGTCGTTTGGCTGCTGACAGCGTTTTGGGTTTTAGGCATGATGAACACCGTGAACTGGTTAGACGGTGTTGACGGGCTGGTCGCCGGCGTCACGGTGGTTTTTGGATTGGTGCTAACGGTACATCTCTGGCGCCGGGGGCTTTACGATATAGCCCTCTGGCCGGCAGTGTTAGCCGGAGCAGCAGCCGGATTTCTCCCCTTCAACTGGCATCCTGCCCGACTGTTCATGGGCAGCAGCGGCACGTATTTGTTAGGCTACTTAATGGCGGTTTTGGGTATTGTAGCCGGTGCTAAAGTGGCAACAATTTTGTTGATCATGGGCTTGCCCATTGCCGATGTAGCCTGGCAAATTGTGCGTCGCTGGCGATCAGGTCAATCCCCCTTGCGAGGGGATCGGGGACATTTACACTACCGCTTACAAGATCGAGGGTGGCCGGCGTGGCGCATTGTCCTATTGTACGTTGGCTGGGGCGCCGTGACAGGATTGTTTGCCATAGTTCTTTCTTCCCGTTTGCTAAAATTACTGTTGTTATTGCTCCTGGCCGCGCTGCTTATCAGCCTGTTCCGTTTCGTAGGCTACCAGGATTCCGCCGTTGGAAAAGGAGCAGAGCGCGGAGGAAAAGGTTAGCAATAATGGAAGAACCTGTCGTTATGCTCGATCGCCGTCACGAATATGGTCGCTGGGCTACCGCCATTATCCTAGTACACTTATTGTTGGCAATAATATACAGCATTGTCACGCCGGCGTGGGAAGCCCACGACGAATGGGCACACTACAAGTATGTAGAATACATCGCCGTCTACCACCGCTTGCCGCCGCAAAGGGAACGGCTGACCACCCTGTTTACTTACGACGAAGTTACGCAACCTCCCCTTTATTACCTGCTTGCAGCCTTACCAACGATGTTAACCCACCCGGATCTAACTTATCGGCCTACGCTCAACCCTTATGCCGCCGATGCAGCCGGCGGAGACAATATGACCGTCCACACCGACGAAGAAAGATTCCCTTGGCGAGGGACTTTCCTGGCATTGCACATTGCCCGCTTGGTCTCGGTGCTGATAGGCAGCGCCGGGCTGTACGCGACCTATCGGCTGGGCAGGTTGCTTTGGCCCCACTTCCCTGCCGTTGCCTTGCTGGCGCTGGCATTGCAAGCTTTCTCGCCCCAGTATCTCTTCGTGACCAGCGTCGTCACCAACGATGCCCTTCTAGCGGCAATAGGTGGCTATTTTGCCTGGTTTGCTTTCGAAACGCTCTATGGGGCTAAGCCGCTAAGAGCCTGGGTGTTGCTCTTAGTAGTCACTGGTTTATCCCTGTTGACAAAGTCTTTAGCACTGGCTCTCCTGCCCATCGCCCTGCTGATTGCCATTATTGCCATTTGGCGCCGCGACCTCTGGCGGCGGCACTGGCCGACATTGGCATTATCCTCCTTGACCATCATTTTGTTGATAGGCTGGTGGGCGTGGCATACCCAACAGCAAACGGGCACGTTCTTCCCACGTGATCCGTATGCCGCTAAAACGATCTTAAAGGATAATTCCCTTGCTTCAATTCTCAGCCTGCCCTGGGGTACCGTCCCTTCCATGTTTGTGTATGGCTTTCGTACTTTCTGGGCTTCCTTTGGCTGGGGCAACGTAGATTCAGGCTTGGTGGTGACTTACTTCTTCTTGATTCTGGTGTTGTTAGGGCTCATTGGCTGGTTCAAAACTTGCTCTCACTGCCCAAGAGGACGGCGCAGTGCTTTGCTCTGGTCTCTTCTCCTTGGCTGTTCTATCCTGTTGCTGCCTCTACTGCGAGAGATTATCCACGGAGAAGCGTATTTGCGGGGTCGCTACCTTTTGGATGGCCTACCGCTGGTGGCCATCTGGTTGGCGGCCGGTTGGCGTCGGCTCTGGCGTCCGCGCCGCTTAGATTTACTGGCAGTGCTGGCGCTGTTGACAATCCTGAACCTTTACTTGCCGCTTTTCGTCATTCGCGGCGCCTACCAACCGCCGTTGCTTTCTCCAACAAAAGCTAAAGCGCTCCTGTCACGATCGGGCTGGCAGCGGGTTGATGCCCGTTTTGCTGACGCGGCAACATTAGTAGGTTTCCAGGTGAAAGGCACAGACTTTCAGCCCGGGGAGCTGGTACCGGTACAGTTGCTCTGGCATATTCACCAGGCATTGCCGCAAAATGAAACGCTCAGCGTGAAGTTACTGGGCCGGGGGCTGCTGCCGGTGGGAGAAGAGCACCGTTTCCCCGGCAATGGTAACTATGCTTCTACAATCTGGCAAACAGACAGTTGGCTCCTGGAAAAGATGCAGATTCCGGTGCTAAAAGAAGGCGCATTCCCGACCGCTGCCCGCATAGGCGTTTCCCTTTTCCTGGAAGGTGGGCACAAAATATCCACG
>WFQT01000150.1 GCA_015486895.1 Anaerolineae bacterium | reverse complement strand
GTCGGGAGCCGGCCAAGGTCACCGATTGAAATCGGGCTCTGGAGCCCTGCGGGCTGAAGGACGGCCTCCGCCGTTCGTTTCGCATGCCCCGTCCAACAGCAAAGAGAGACAAGGCTATCATCATGTTACTGGTCGATACGGGCATACGCTCCGGGGAAGTTGCTGCGCTCAGTGTAACCGACATTGACATGAAAACGGGGGCTATTGATACCCGACAAGGAAAAGGGGGGAAAGGACGCATCGTGTTTGCATCTAATCCTACCCTGGAGTCTGTTCGTACGTATTGGAGTCAACGTCATGCCCTTCCCGATGAACCTGCCATAACAACCAGTAACAAGTGAGCCGATTCCGTGATGGCTTTAGCAATCAGGATGCGATCGAAAGGATCGCTGCGGTAAAAAGGAAAACGGTATATCGCGGCAGCGGGCGTCGCCCGAATAGGCAGTTCATATCATTTCAATGCTTAGGGGCATTCCCTCGCCTATAGTTGGGAGAGGGAAGGAATGTCGAACGTAGTGAGACAGGAAAGGAGAAAGCTAAATGAACAGCCAAACCTGTACCACCCCAAGTTATTGAAAAGATACGGCAATTCCCGAAATCCCGATGCCACAGCAGCAATATTGGCAGCGCTGAACATAACATCTTGGCGGGCGAAATGAGTCCTTCCCGCACGGTCACCAGAATACGGCCCGGCTTTGGAAAAACCTGATTGACAATTTAGTACAGACGTGTTAAACTTTATAATTGGATTCTGGTCTTCGTATTTTAGCCACGGAAAAACACAGATTCGAGTCGAAAAGCAAAAACCTGTGTTAATCTATCTGTGTAATTTGTGGTAAAGATAGTTGGGGCAAGCCTAAAACGCCATTTTCGCCAAACCCCAGTTTACAAGTTAGTGAGCATGGCCTGAGTAGTAATTACCAATATACAGGAGTATTAGCGCTTTTTAGCCCCCCAACATTCCGGAACGTTAGCCAAATTTGGGTTTTGCCAGGGAGCAGAACAAAGATGATCGGACTCCCCTCTAAAGGTGAATCGGCGGAACAGATCTTGGATGCCATGCGTGCTTCTCAGCAGCAGGATGTCAATTGGCACGATGGCCGGGTCTGGAGCTTAGTTTTTCACGCCCGCGATGATGTCAGCGAACTTCTGCGGGAAGCGTATTCCCTCTTTTTGCCGACTAATGGGCTTAATCCTACCGCTTTCCCCAGTTTGCAGAAATTTGAGGCGGAAGTAGTTGCCATGACTGCATCTTTGCTCGGCGCTGGGGAGGCTGTAGTGGGCAATATGACCTCTGGGGGAACGGAAAGCATCCTCATGGCGGTCAAGACGGCCCGGGATTGGGCCCGGGTTCAGAAGCCGGACATTGACACGCCAGAGATGATCTTGCCGGCGACTGCTCATCCTGCTTTCGAGAAAGCAGCCGAGTATTTTTCTGTCAAAACGGTCCATATCCCCGTGCAAGCAGATTTCCGGGCCAATGTGGATGCTGCCCGGGCAGCCGTAACGCCTAATACCATTTTGATGGTAGGCTCGGCGCCTTCTTATCCCCAAGGCGTGATCGACCCCATCGCTGAAATGGCGGCTATGGCCCGGGAAAGAGGCTTCCTTTTCCATGTGGACGCCTGCGTGGGGGGCTTCATGCTCCCCTTCGTTCGCCGATTAGGTTACCCGCTGCCGGAATTCGATTTCAGCGTCCCCGGTGTCACTTCCATCTCCGTCGACTTGCACAAGTATGCCTACGCCGCCAAGGGTGCCTCGGTAATCCTCTACCGGAATAAAGCGTTGCGCAGGCATCAATTCTTTGTTTATCCAAATTGGCCTGGCGGCATCTACGCTTCCCCAACCATGACTGGTACCCGCCCAGGCGGTGCCATTGCCGCCGCCTGGGCTGTCATGCACTACCTGGGCGCAGAAGGGTATCTAGCCATTGCTGATGTCGTCATGAAAACGGTGAAAAAGCTCCGGAAAGGAATCAACGCTATCAATGGGGTATACATTCTCGGCGACCCGGCCATGAGCGTTTTAGCCATTGGCTCCGATAGTTTGAATGTCTATGAGATTGCCGACGAATTGGCGGCCAGAGGCTGGCATTTGGACCGGCAACAATTCCCCCCCAGTTTACATCTAACCGTGACCTACGCCCACCAACAAGTTGTGGACCAATTCTTGGCAGACCTGGCACAGTCCGTCACCCAGGTCAGGCGGTTTGACGTGAACCGGCTGGCCGGTTCCTTGCAGGTAAAGCTTGTTCAGATGACCGCTAAGCTCTTGCCCCCGCCGCTGATGAGCCGATTGGCCGCACACGCTTCTTCTTTGGTCGGCTTCAAAGGTGCTCACCTGCCGCAACGCGCCGCGCCTGTCTATGGCATGATGGCCGCCTTGCCGAACCGAGATGACCTCAATGAAATGGTTATGGACTTAATGGACCAGTGGACCCAGCCGGAGACGCCGGCCGACAACGAGCCATAAAGAGCGCCGTGTTACGGTTGCTCTGAGCTGCAACAAGGTCCAAGCAAAGGGACAATTATGGCATGGGAGCACCTCTAACCACCGGGCTCATCGTCTTGGCCGTTTTCTTGGCTGCTTTCATGCAAACACTGACCGGATTTGGCTTTGCGCTCTTAGTGATGCCGTTGATCACATTGATGATCGGCTTGCGGAACGCTGCTCCGTTGGTCGCTTTGGCTGGGTTGACGCTTTATCTGGTCAATTTCTTTCGCTACCGACAGGCAGTGGCGTGGCCGGAAGTGCTACGATTGAGCGTGGGAATCGTTTTCGGCGTTCCCCTCGGCGTATGGGCTTTATCTCACGTGGCAGAGTCGGCGGTGCAGCGGCTACTAGGCGTGGTTTTGGTTGTCTACGCTGTTTACGCGTTATGGCAGCCAGGGACATTGTACTTACGTTCTCGGGGCTGGGTCTACGCTTTCGGATTTGTTGCCGGTTGCTTAGGCGGGGCATACAACACGCCCGGGCCGCCATTGGTCATGTACGGTGCCTTGCGCCGCTGGCCGAAAGGGCCTTTTCGTGCCGTGCTACAATCGCTTTTCATCGTGAATGCGGCTTTAGTAGTGACGTTGCATTATTTTACCAACCATCTAACTGCACCGGTGTTCAGGTGGTATCTCTATGCTGTGCCGGCCCTCCTACTGGGTATTCTGTTGGGCTCTCGAGTGGATAAAAAACTGAACAGCGTCCATTTTCGGGCGTTGGTTACGGTGATGATTTTAGTGCTGGGCTTGTCTTTGCTGCGCTAAAGATTGCGCGTAGCTGCTTAAGTTAGCTATACAAGTTACCGCTGAGCTGGGAGAAGCGGCATGCAGACCATGTATCTGGAAATATCCGTGCCTAATTTCCTGCTCACCCGCCTTTTGGCCCGCTTTTCCAGGAAAGCGTACTTTGGTCCTACAGCGCCGTTGCATTTGGTGAATCTGCCGGACCCGCCGTTGCCGGGGCCCAGGTGGGTGAGAGTGCGGAACCGCATGTGCGGCATTTGCGGCAGCGATCTGCACCAGATTTTCTTGGATGCCAGCCTGGATGTGGCACCGGCAGCATTGCCTTCTCATCAACGCACTTACCTGGGGCACGAAATGGTCGGCGAGATCGTGGAGGCTGATAGATCGGTGACCGACTTTGCGGTGGGCGACCGGGTTGTGCGCTGGGGACGGGGAGACGATTGTGTCGCTCGTGGGCGTAAGCCTCTTTGCCCGGCTTGCGCCCGGGGACAGCGTGTACTCTGTGAGCACGCCTCCGAACCGATGGAGCATCCTTCGATCGGCGGTGGCTTCGGCGATAGTTTTATCACGCCGGCAAGCGTCCTTTTGCATGTCCCTAACGGCTTGACGGACGAGCAGGCAATTTTCGCCGAGCCGGCGGCTGTGGCGATTCATGTCGCCTGGCGGCGTCTGCCACAACGGGGAGAACTAGTCTTAGTGTTGGGATGCGGCACTATTGGTTTTTTGCTGATCCAAACATTGCGAGCGCTACAGCCTGATTGTACCATTAGCGCTATGGCCCAGTTCCCCTGGCAGGCGGATATGGCTCGTGCCTTCGGTGCTCAGCACGTTTTCCTCGTCGGGGAGGATAACTATGCCCAAGTTGCCCAATTGACCGGGGGTAGACTCTACACAGGCCGGGGCGGCAACCGGATGCTTCTGGGCGGCTTCGACCTGATTTTCGATGTCGTCGGCATTACCGCGACGCTCGACAACGCTTTACGCTGGGTGCGGGCCGGGGGCACGGTCGTTTTGGTGGGCGTTAACTTGCACCGAATGTCCTTGGATATAACGCCGGTCTGGTACCAGGAAGTGAACCTGATCGGTGCCGTTGGCCATGGCATGGTTGAATGGCAAGGGAAGGCAATTTCCGCCTTTGAGCTGGCCATGCAATGGACGTTGGCAGGGCGTTTGCAGGTGAAACCGCTGCTCACGCACCGTTTCCACCTCCAGGATTACCGTCAGGCTTTTATCACGGCGCTGGACAAAAGGGACGCCCATTCTGTTAAAGTTGCTTTTGACCTGAAGGGCAGGTGACATTAGCGGATTTTGTGGGGTGGGCTAAAGGAATGGTGCATCCCGTGGACATTTTCGGTTGCATGAAGTGAAGGAGGAATGACAATGGCTGTTGGCGTTTAGAAACTAATGTTGTCACGTGGCACTGGGAAGTTGCATGGAGTAAAGGAGGATAACGATGGCTGTGGGAATGTCAAAACCGATATCTACCCGCCGCGAGCGTTGGGCGTGGTACTCATACGATTTTGGGAATTCTGCCTACGCGGCAGTGGTGCTGTTGGCTGTTTTCTCTGCTTATTTCAAGGGAACAGTGGTAGGTGGGCCTAAGGGCTCATGGCTTTGGGGGCTGGCCGTGGGCATTGCCATGCTGATTGTGGCCGTCACTGCTCCTATTTTGGGCGCTATTGCCGATTTTTCCGGGGCGAAGAAGCGGTTTCTCTTCTTTTTCACCAGCATGTCCATTCTCTTTACCGCTGCGCTTTTCTTTGCCGTGCACGGTCGAATCTTGTTGAGTATGGGCGCTTTTATTTTGGCGGAAACAGGCTACCGTAGTGCTCAGGTCTTCTACAACGGATTATTGCCGGAAATCGCTGCACCGGAAGAAATTGGACGGATTTCCGGCAACGGATGGGCCATTGGCACTGCCGGCGGCATTGTTTGCCTGCTCATTATTTTGCCGCTTATTATCTTCATCAAAGGCGTGTTTATCGTCCGGCTTTCGCTGGTCATCACGGCAGTCTTTTGGGCGCTCGCTGCCATTCCCCTATTCCTCTGGTTGCCGGAACGGGCAGAGAGAAAATCGTTGCCTCCCGGCGAGAACTACCTGACCATTGCCTTTAAGCAGTTAGGACACACGATCCGGACGGCTCGGCACTTTGGGGAATTTTTGAAGTTCATGGTCGCGTTCCTGATTTACAACGATGGTGTTATCATGGCCTTGGACTTCGCTGCTATCATTGGAGCCGTGCTTTTTGGCTTGAATCAGCAGATGCTCATCATCTTCATCATTGTCGTCCAGGCTACCAATGTGGTCGGTGCCTATTTCTTTGGGCTCCTTGTCGATCGCCTTGGTGGCAAGCCGGCGCTGGTTTCTTCCATTCTGTTGATGGTCCTCGCCGTGTTCTTCCTGATTTTTGCCCACTCGGTGACCGCTTTCTTCCTGATCGGCAGCTTGGCCGGGTTTGCTATGGCCGGGGTGCAATCGATCAGCCGCACCATGGTAGGCATGTTTAGCCCGCCAGGACGCAGCGCTGAGTTCTATGGCTTCTTTGCTGTTACCGGCCGAACATCATCGTTCATCGGTCCTGCCGTCTATGGATGGCTTGCTGCTGAAGCCGCTTTTTGGTATCAGGCGCATGGCCATCCCGCTTTGTGGTCCGAGCAAGCCGGGCAACGGTGGGCAATCCTTTCCATCGCTTTCTTCCTGCTTATCGGACTTGTCCTGCTGGCTTTTGTCGACGAAAAGAAAGCACGTCAGGCAACGGGGGAGCCCATTGTCGAGGTGGTAGTACACTAATAGGAGAAAAGGTACCATGACAAAGATGACTGGTGGTGAATTGTTGCTACGTTGCTTGAAGCAAGAGGGAATTGATACCCTGTTTGGTGTTTTAGACGGGAGTTATAATCCTTTCCTTGCCAAACTGGATGCCCTTGGCATGCGCCTTATTGCGCCACGACACGAAGCGGCAGCTGCACACAT
>WFQT01000149.1 GCA_015486895.1 Anaerolineae bacterium | reverse complement strand
TTCGCCTTTTGATAGAGTATCTGACCTTTCATTGTTTTGTTCCTTTGTCTTTTGCATCAGTTTGCGCTGTCAGCTTCCAGAGTTTTAGATATCCCTCTTGACCAATGAAAGACTGATTGATTGCGGCCAACTCTGGATGACTGGCAAGGTAACGCAAAATATCAGCCATCACAAAAGGTTTGTCCTCTCGATAAAGCGCCTCATAGATCTCCGAGACTAATTGAAAATCAGCCTCATTGTCCACTGTCCAGCGCAAATGTGAGTAATCCTTCTCTGCTTTGAGTATTCCCACACGGAAGCGACCAGGTACCCGCCAGATATAAGGCGTTACATGCTCCCTGTC
Organism: Anaerolineae bacterium; assembly: GCA_015486895.1. Classification (GTDB taxonomy): domain Bacteria; phylum Chloroflexota; class Anaerolineae; order JAADDB01; family JAADDB01; genus S014-12. The sequence continues at coordinate 1,870 of WFQT01000149.1, read as the reverse complement.
GTCCTTTTCTGTAGCCTCGCGACATGCACGCTCCAGGGCGGCAAAGCTGAAACACTCTGCATCCAGGCCATCGGGAAATCGACCGCCGTCCAGAAACATGGCCCCGGCACCTGTAGCTACGCCAATGTGATCGTAACTGCCAGTCTCGTAGTGTTTCAATAAACGCCCCACTACCTCGGGATCCACAAAAGGGCAGTCACCGGTAATGCGAATCAGCGGGTCGCCTGCGTATTGTACGGCTGCCCGGTAAAAACGGTCCAGCACGTCATCCTCACTGCCGGCAAACATGGCGATCTCATGTTCACGACAAAAGCGTCGAATCGGCTCATCGCCCGGCTGATCAGAAGTCGCCACCACCACCTCAGTAACGCCAGGTACCCAGCGTACGCGCTGGACAATGTACCACAACATCGGCCGGCCCAGGATGGGCTTCAATACCTTTCCCGGTAAACGCGTTGACCCCATACGGGCCTGGATAATGGCTACCGTCTTCATTTTTGCTCCCGCCATTCATTTCGCACTTTCAGCAGAGGACGCAAACCGTCGCTAGGATCAGTTCGCCAGTCACGGTCTGGCAACTCACCAGGCAATGGCACCTTCTTACCACTGCCATCAGCCTCAAAGCCTATCTGCACCGTCTCAATTACCGGTCGGATTTGTTCTGGCAACCAGCAATGACCAGTTTGATACTCCGCACCCTTCCCTTCCAGATCCAAATGGAACTCAACCATAACGGCTCCCCAACGATGTACCGCCCGGTAGATCACGCCAGGATTCACACTATGATCAGACCACCCCACCGGGCAGTCACAAGCCTGCCGTAATGTCTCGATCGCCGCCAGGTTACATTCCTTGGCAGTCGTAGGATAGCTGGAAACACAATGCAAAAGGATCAAGTCCTGACAGCCAGCGCCGCGTAGCACGTCCACGGCTCGCCTGACCTCATCCAGCGCAGCCATACCTGTGGATAGCACGACCGGCTTACCAGTATGCGCAACAGCAGCCAGCAGGTCATCCCACAACAATTCATATGAGCCAATCTTATAAAAATCCACATAAGGCAATAACTCATTCACAGCGTCCAGGTAAAATGGCGTACAGGCAAACTGCATATTTTGTTCATGACAACGTTTTGCCAAGGCAGGCAAAAACTCAACAGGCAATTCCCATGCTTCTCGCTGTCGGTGCTGCTCACTTTTGGCTAGGATCTCCGGAGCGAACAATTCTCGAACCTTGAAAAGCTGAAACTTGACCGCGCTACAACCGATCTCAGCCGCCTTGTCAATGAAAGCCAGACAACGATTCAGATCTCGGTGGTGATTACTGGAAACTTCCGCCACAAAAGTCGGAATCATTGCGAATACACCTCCATAACCTTGCGCACTGCGGTTATCACATCACTAACGTCATCTTCGCTCATACGTGGAAAAATGGGAAGCGTGATGATGCGCTCATAGGCGGCTTCGGCCACCGGGCACAATCCTGGCCCGGTGCCAAACCGCTCCCGATAGAAAGGATGCAGATGCACTGGGATATAGTGCACATTAACGCCAATCCCTTCAGCACGCAGGGCTGCGAATACTTCGGCCCGCGTGACCCGCAGTTGCGCCAAATCCAATCGAATCACGTAAAGATGGTAGGCGTGAGAAACATCTTCTCGTACACCCAGACGCTTTACAACAGGAACCTCTTCGAACGCTGCGTCATAGCGTCGAGCAATCTCCTGGCGACGCGCTACCCAACCGGATAATTTGCGTAATTGGCTTATACCCAGGGCACACTGAATATCTGTTAGGCGATAGTTATACCCCAAATCTACCATCTCATAGAACCAAGAAGGCCCAGAGAACAGAGGTCGGAGGTCAGAAGT
>WFQT01000148.1 GCA_015486895.1 Anaerolineae bacterium | reverse complement strand
GCTGAATTGAAGGAGGTCATATGCCGACAGCTCGTCGGCTTGCAGCCAAAAGCACGTCCTTTCTCCGTAGATTACGGCCGTGATATCGAACGTGTCATTGCCGAAATAGAAACATTGATACGGCAGGCCCCACAATTGTCAGTATATCAACCTCGTTGGCTAGCAATCAAGCTGTTGGAAAGGGAAAAAGATATTGTCCGGCGCGTTGCTGCGGCCGGAGATACCCAGGAACTCATGGCAACAGTTGGGGAAAGCCGAGACAAGCTGCGTAAGCTCTTTCATGATGATCCCGACATTGTCTTAGCCGACCAGCGTTATGGTTTTGTACATGGTTTAGCGAAGCAAGTATGGCACCGGCGGGCAGGCAATAGGATGAGCTTCTCGGATCAACTGGACCGAGTGGTGGCTCACCGGGTTCTGGGCTTGCCGATTTTCTTCTTAGCCATGTACATCATGTTCGAGCTAGTGGTAAGTGTGGCGTCCCCTTACTTAGATTGGATCAGCGCCGTTTTTGCAGGGCCATTCACCCGCTGGACATTGCTCTCATTGAATGCTTTACACGCGCCCGATTGGATTTCTTCTCTAGCCGTTGGTGGCGTGCTGGCCGGAGTAGGTAGCATCATGGCCTTTGTGCCAGGCCTGGCTATCCTGTACCTCTTTCTCGCCCTATTGGAGGATAGTGGCTACATGGCCCGTGCCGCTTTCGTCATGGATAAAATGATGTCCTTTTTGGGCTTGCATGGTAAGTCGTTTATCCCCATGATTTTGGGCTTCGGGTGCAATGTGCCGGCCATCTACGCGACCAGGACACTGGAGAATTACCGAGATCGCCTCTTAACAGCACTACTTATTCCTTTCATGTCTTGCTCGGCTCGTTTGCCAGTCTATGTTATCTTCGCTTTAGCCTTCTTCCGGGAAAAAGCTGGTACCGTGGTGTGGGGTCTCTATGGCTTAGGTGTACTCATGGCAATTATTACCAGTTTCTTTTTCAACCGAGTATTATTCAAAGGGATTCCAAAGAGCGCTTTCGTGCTGGAATTGCCTCCTTACCGCATGCCGACGGCAAAGAGCCTTTGGTTGCACACATGGGAGCACTTAGGGGAGTTCATTCGCCGGGCCGGCACTATTATTGCCTTGATCTCGGTGCTCCTTTGGTTCTTGCTTAATTTGCCGTGGGGTGTGCGTGATGCCCGTTATAGTTGGTTTGGCAAGAGTAGTGCTGCTGTGGCTGTGACCTTGAAACCGTTGGGCTTTGGCGATTGGCAGGCCGCCGGGGCATTAGTTACCGGTTTCGTAGCAAAAGAAGTCGTGGTTAGCACCATGAATCAAGTATACGTCGGTGAAAACGAAAGCAGTCAACAAGCAGAGGTGCTCCGGGGTTCGTGGCGTGATGACTTCGATACCATTGTGATAGGCTTTGGCCGGGCAACAGTAGATGCCGGTCGCCGTTTATTGGAGATGATTCCCGGTGTCCGCCTGGAGGCCACCACCGGAATATCCACTGCCGACACCGCATTACAAAAAGCTTTGCAAAAAGCTTTTTCAGCGCCGGCAGCTTTGGCGTTTTTAGTCTTTGTCCTCCTATACGTACCTTGCGTCGCGACGTTAGCAGCCATATATCAGGAATTTGGCAGCCGCTGGATGGTGTTCTCGGCAACTTATCAGGTCGCCGTGGCCTGGATCATCGCCTTGATAACTTATCAGTTGGCCCGTCTCTGGATCTGAAAAGTTGGAGCTTCCCCCCCCGGTGCTGTCCCTGTTTTGGAGGTACCTTTGCTGCGAGAAATATTGATGATGCTGAAAGAACAAGGTGGTTCTTTGACATTAGAGGCGATGGAGCAATCGTTGGGTGTAAGCCGGCCATTGTTATTACAAATGCTGGAAACACTGGTTGCTCAAGGCCGGTTGCAGCGAGAGGTGTGGCAGCGGGGTTGTTCAGCAGAGAACGTGGATGTTCCTGGGGAGAGCACACTTTGCAAGGGCTGCCCCTTACGCTCCCTCTGCGTCTCCTCCGGCAGCACTACTTCCTGGGGAACACTTTATCGCCTTCCCAACAGGACATCCTCGGAGAGAAAGGGTAGCGGCGAGTTGCTCTGAAATTCGACAAGAACGTTCTATCGAGTATAATGAGAGTTTGTGACTTTTAGTGGGTGATTCTTTGCAAGCAAACGGAGGGAAAGATTTTGGCGAATCATAGGTCTGCATTGAAAAGGGTACGGAGTTCTGCTAAGCGGCGGTTGCGCAATCGCATGGTGATGGGCCAGGTGCGCTCGGCTCTGAAGCAGGCGCGGGCACTAATTGTGGCGCAGGACGTGGAGGCGGCAACGATCGCAGTGAAGGAAGCAGTGAAGGCCATGGACCGTGCGGCAGAGAAAGGCGTTCTGCACAAAAACAATGTTGCCCGCCACAAATCGCGCTTAACGCATTCTTTGAATGAGATTAAAGCCGCTTGAGCTGAACAGACGTACGGCATTGACTGATGCGGGGAAGTCTTCGTGGCTACCTCGCTTTTTTCTTCGTGCTGTGCCCAAATGACAGATTAACACAGATTTTCCCTTGCTCTTCGATCTAAATCTGTGCAATTCTGTGTTTTTCTGTGGCTAAAATAAAAACGCCAAAGTCCAGTTAATAACACAAATAGCCACGGATTTTCGGTTTATTTAATCTGTGTAATCAGTGGAATCCGCTGTTCATTTTCTTGCACCATGTCCAAGAATTTCACTGATAAGACGGGATTGGCAGCCGGCTACCCATGCAGGGCATAATCCAGCAAGCCAGCCAAACGGCATGTGCCCAGCCCAATCACGTCGGCGCCGCCGCCATAGTAGACATAGACCAGATCCTCCACGACAACATTTGCACATGAAAAGACCATGTTGGGCACATCCCCCCCTGCAGTTCTCACAGCTCCTCCGGCCAAAAGATAGCCGCCTCGGGCCGGCGAATCACTCTAGTTGAACCACCCAGGCCGACCACCACTGAACTTGTAAATGCGATCCTAGTTTTTGAGACGTATCGCCCTTAATCTGTTTAAGCAAACGTAACTGCTCAGCCTTGAGCAAATAGAACGCAGATACCGCAGATTTCACGCTGATACCCGCAGATAAAGCAAATAAACCAGAAATGATCAGCGTGTATCAGCGTCATCAGCGTCCAATTGCTGAGGAGGCTGAGTAGTAACAAGCAAAAAACAGTTGTTTAAAGTGTTCTGTCCACACGAACTGTCTTGTCAATTGACAAGACAGTTATTTCCTGCTATACTGGCTCACGAAGTCTGAAAGTGAGTTTTTGTTCTCTTGATGGAGGAAAAACATGAGTCGACCAAAAACCTATACCATTCTAAACATGGCCCTTGTGTTCCTGATGTTACTTGTGGCCTGCGCCCCGCCAGGCGCACCCGCGCCCACCAAAACAAAGACGGTTGCGCCATCTCCGCCTCTCCCCAAAGGGGCACCGAAAGAGCTGAAAATCGGCATCGTGACATTCCTTTCTGGTCCTGGCTCTCTCTTTGGAGAGCCATCACGCAACGCCGCGGATCTCCTGGTCTCGAGCCTCAACGCGGGAAAGGTTCCATCGCCTTACAACACAGTCGGCATTGGAGGTGTGCCTATCCACGCTATCTACGTTGACGAGGCCGGTGGGCCGGACACACAGGTATCCGAATATCGTCGCCTGGTCATGGACGAGAAAGTAGACCTAGTCATCGGCTACGTTTCCAGCGCCAACTGCTTGGCCGTGGCTCCGGTAGCAGAGGAATTAAGGAAACTAACGGTGCTATACACCTGCGC
>WFQT01000147.1 GCA_015486895.1 Anaerolineae bacterium | reverse complement strand
ATGCTACCCGATAGCCACTTTCTTCCAGCGCCTCGCGCACCGCACATGTCTCCGGCGATTCTTCCGGGTCCATACTGCCGCCAGGCGGCACCCAAACTCGGAAATCACCGCGCTTAATTAGTAAGATTTGTCGTTTTTTATCTTCACTGAGAATGATAACTACACAGCCTTGGTGCAAAGTCTCCTCCATGAAAAAGCCGACTCCCAGGTCTGGAAGTCGGCCGTTGAACAATGATCTAAGAGCAAGGACAACCTTCCGGACCTCAACGGTTCGGTTTGGGCTTATTGCTCCACTTATCGTGCCAGGAACGAATCATCACGATTAACATCAAAACTTGTCCATGATTCAAGATGGGTACTTATAACACAAACCAACTTCTCATGTCAAAACTGTCTCCTGGCGACTGGATCTCAACCTGTGCCGGTCGGTTTCGTAGAAGTTGTAGACCGTTCAGAGTGTCTATTTTCGGAGCAGTTGCACATCACATAACGATGAAAATTAGAACGCTGATTGCGCTGATTCTACAGATCAACGCCGATAATTTTTTAGGAATCTGCGTCATCAGCGTTCTATCTTCGGAGCAGTTGCCGTGAGCGATTTGCACACCGCTCGCACCTTAACGCAAGAAACCCACCAGCAAAACAAAAAGCCCGGCAAAAGTACAGTAAACACTGAAGATATACAGTGTGCGTGTTTTCAGGTAGTTGAGCAAGCCACGAATGGCGAGGTAACCAACGATAGCGGCAGCAACAAAGCCTACTAGCATAACGGATGCATGGCTCATGGCACCCGGCGTCGCCAGAAAATGTTTCAACTTTAACAGTCCGGCCCCGAAGATCACCGGCACTGCTAACAAAAAGCTGTATCGGGCTGCTGTCTCCCGTTCTAACCCCTGGACCAGCCCCGCAGCAATGGTAGACCCGGAACGAGAGATGCCGGGGATGATGGCAAACGCCTGCGCCGTGCCAATAACCAACGCATCCACGAAGCCGACGCTTTGCAGGCCGCGAGTGCGCCGGCCGACCCACTCAGAAAGAGCCAAGAGCGCCGCCGTTACCAATAGGAAGCCCCCTACCGCCATCGGCGCTTTGAACAGCGACGTGAAGAAATCCTCGAACAAATAACCGATCACGGCCGCGGGAATGGAACCGATGACAATGCTCCAGGCAACCCGCGCCTCCGGTTCTTGCAGTGAGCGATCCCTGATAGAGCGCAGCGCGGCCAAGAAAAGTGTCCACAAATCTTTCCAGAATACTACCACAACCGCCAACAGCGTTCCCCAATGAACCATGGTGTCGAATGTCAACGTCGGTCGCGGCCACCCCAACAACCAGGGTACCACAACTAAGTGGCCTGAACTGCTCACCGGCAAAAATTCCGTCGCCCCTTGCAAGGCGCCCAAAAAGAGCGCTTGCCAAATGTTGATCTCCATGCTCTATTCTTTCTCCTTCCTCCGAGTTTCGTAAGCTAACCGGTTCTCGTGGCGCTTTGTCTGATTGCTGATCCGATAACGGGCCAAGAAATCCGTTTTGAACTGAGCAAAGTGCCCCCGGTCAATAGCTTCACGCACATTTTCCATCAGCCGCAGCATGAAATGTAAGTTGTGCAGGCTCGCCAAGCGCAGGCCGAGAATCTCTTTAGCTTGGAAGAGGTGCCGCAGGTAAGCTCGGCTGAAGTTCTGGCACGTGTAGCAAGTACAACCTTCCTCGATGGGCCGAAGGTCCTCCTTGTAAACGGCGTTACGGATGTTGAGACGCCCTTCATGGGTGAAGAGCCCGCCATTGCGGGCCATGCGGGTAGGTAGCACGCAGTCGAAAAAATCTACACCGCGAGCGACTGCTTCTAAGACATCTTCCGGTGTGCCTACACCCATCAGGTAACGAGGCTTGTCCGCCGGCATAGACGGCATCAGCTTATCCAGCGTCGCGTACATTTGCTCTTTAGTCTCGCCGACGCTCAGGCCGCCGATGGCGTAGCCGGGTAAGTCCAAGGCGGTCAGGAATTCGGCGCTTTGCCGGCGCAAATCGGGGAAAATGCCTCCTTGCACGATGCCGAAGAGCGCCTGGTCCGACCGGGTTTGGGCTTCCTGACAGCGAGCTGCCCAGGCATGCGTGCGTTGCAACGAACGCGCCACGTAATCGCGATCGGTGGGCGGCGGGCACTCATCCAAAGCCATGATGATGTCTGCCCCTATAGCTTCCTGAGCGGCAATGACCACTTCCGGCGTGAAACGGTGTTTTGAGCCGTCAATATGCGAGCGAAAAGTCACGCCGTCGTCATCAATATCCCGCCGGTGGGTTAAACTGAATACCTGGAAACCGCCGGAATCAGTCAAGATTGGGCCCTGCCAGCCCATGAAGTTGTGCAAACCGCCGAATTTCGCCAACAAATCAGTGCCGGGGCGCAAGTAGAGATGATACGTATTAGCTAGAATGATCTCGGCACCTAATTGTCGTAAGTCGTCCGGCGTTAAAGTCTTCACCGTCGCTTGTGTTCCTACCGGGGCGAAATTGGGCAGATGAATGACGCCATGGGGCGTGCTGAAGCGAGACAGTCTCGCCTCGCCATCTCTATTCTCAAGATGGAAAGAAAAATAATCGCTCATATCGGTAATTATAAAGCAGGGCGAAGAGCCAACAAAATCAGTATCTGCTCAATAAGGGTGCTCCCTCAACTATTGATAATCGGCGCTTGAAGTCGCGGCAATAATTATGAAACCTGCCTGCGCAGGTTGGAATTCAGTCGCCGGATGGTGACTTTGTAGGCGTTGCTGCGACTTCCAGTTGTCGAAAAGCGGCGCATAGCACCTTAGCGACGAATTCTAGTACACTGGACAAGAATTAAACGCAGAACCGCAAAGGTGCTTAAGGCACAAAGAAGAAAAGATAGAAATCAGCAAATCTGTGCGCTGGCGACATAATCCTTGGCACCAGTTTGACTTATTTTGAAAGCTTTGCGCCTGTCTGTGCATTGGTTCCTTGTTAATGGGCCTTCCGTGTCAACGTAGCTACCTTGGCGCCAGTTAGCCTGATGAGATCGACCACAGGCAGTAATAAGTTAATCCCTCGTTGCCCGGCGCTGACGGCCACTTCCTCCCACTGCCTGGCGCTGGTATCAATGTACGGATCGAAACCGCGCTGCAAGAGCACTAAAGCGGAAATGCCGCCAACTTTCAAGCCAGTAAGGCGTTCTGCTTCTTTGTGGGCTGCCATGTGAACTTTTTTGTGCTGGCTGGCCCGGGCGACCAGCTTCAGATCCAGCGTGGCATCGCCGGGTGCCATCACCAACAGCGGCCGGCCTTTGTCCGGCAAGACCACCAGCGTTTTGAAGACCTGGCCTGGAGGCAACCCCACCGCCGCGGCCACTTCTACCGCCGAGTGAATCGCCGGCGGAAAAGTTAGCACACGGTATGGCGCTTTCGCTGCGTCCAAAATACGCATGGCATTGGTTCGCCCTGTCTTCCTCTTTGCCATTTTTTCTCCGCCGCTCCTATTTCTCCCCAAATTTTGTAGATTTCCGTGCTACTCTGTGGCTAAAACAAAACCAGACCTAATTGTGAAGTAGTTGGCCATGAGCGATTGCACACCGCATAACGATGAAAATAAGAA
>WFQT01000146.1 GCA_015486895.1 Anaerolineae bacterium | reverse complement strand
GCGACAGGTAGGTTTGTCCCCCTTGCCGGCGCTCTTTTCCTGCTCAACCTGGCCTATTTCGTCCCCAATATCTTTTTTGTCCGCTTAAAAGCGCGATTCCAAGCCAAACGTAAGCCTCCCGAATCCTGGTTAGGCTGCTTGGCTGCCGGCAAGACGTTGCTCCTGATGAACGTTCTGGGCTGGATCATGGCAAGCAGCGTTGTCCTTGCTGGTTGGATTTCTCCATGGGCGCTGTTAGCGCTATTGCCCAATGTCCTTAAAGACATCTGGGGGGTCTTCCGCTGGCACACCAGGACAGAGTTAGATATCCGGCGCTTGGGTTTCGGTGAGGTAGGGCATGTGCTTCTCTTTATCGCCTTGTTGACCTGGTTGGTGAAAATGCCATGAAAAAGAAGGGCATTGTATATCTGGTCGGTGCCGGGCCGGGTGATCCTAATCTGATAACTGTTAGGGGAAAAAGTCTCTTGCAAGAGGCAGATGCAGTGGTTTACGATGCGTTGATTGACCCATCCATCCTAAGGTGGGCCCATCCGGACGCTGAACTCCACTTTGTCGGGAAACGGAGTGGGTCCCACAGCATGCATCAGGAGGAAATCAACAAGCTGCTAGTTCGGCTGGGCAGAGATGGAAAGAGCGTCGTCCGACTGAAAGGTGGGGATCCGTTCATTTTCGGCCGGGGTGGGGAGGAAGGCATGACACTGGCAGCGGTTAGCATCCCTTTTGAAATTGTCCCTGGCATCAGCTCGGCTATCGCCGCTCCTGCTTACGCCGGCATCCCGGTTACCCATCGTGGTGTAGCCGGTAATGTAGCTATCATCACTGGCCACCGTTTCCGGGATGGGAGCGAATATGAACACGACTGGTCTGCGCTTGCCCGGATGGACACATTGGTCATTGTCATGGGTGTTGGGAACATGTCCCGCATTGTCCGGCGATTGCTGGACGCCGGGAAACCGTCTGACACGCCCGCCGCAGTGATCCAGTGGGGTGCCACCTCCAGGCAGCAAGTTATTTCCGGGACTTTAGGGGAAATGGTCGCAAAAGTAGCTGCGGCACAACTACGTCCACCGGCGGTGACTGTCATTGGGCCGGTAGCAGCTTTGCGAGAACGGATTCGCTGGTTTGACTTGCCGGAACGGCGACCGCTCCTCGGGCAGCGATTCTTGGTCACCAGGACGCGGGCGCAGGCTGGCCAACTTAGCCGCTTGTTAGCCGGGCAAGGTGCTGAGCCAGTGGAGTATCCTACCATCTGCATCGTGCCGCAGAACGCCGAGCTGCTGGATGCCGCCATCGGCCGACTGGAAAGCTACACGTGGATACTCTTCACCAGCGCCAACGCCGTCCAAATCTTCTGGGAACATCTACAGGGGCTGGGCAAGGATACGCGGGCGTTGGCAGGGTTGAAGGTGGGCGTCATTGGGCCGGGTACGGCTTTGGCGCTGGAGCAACACGGCATCACACCCGACTTCATCCCCGGCTCCTTTGTGGCGGAGTCCCTGGCGGAAGAAATCGGCCCCGTGGCAGGTGAGCGGATTCTGCTCCCTCGGGCGGAGCAGGCCAGACCGGTACTGACCGGGCGGTTGCGTGAGGAGGGCGCGCAGGTGGACGAAATCAAAATCTACCGCGCCGAGCCGGTGCTCGATTCGCCGCCGCCTCTGGACGTGGATTGGGTTACCTTTACCAGTTCCTCAACCGTACGGAATTTTATCCTGGCGCTGGCGAAGCATGGCTTGACCCTGCCAGACGGGGTCAAGACGGCCTGTATCGGCCCCATCACCGCTCAGACGGCGCGGGAGTTGGGTTTGCCGGTGAGCGTGGTGGCGGAGGAGTACACCATGCAGGGACTGATTAGCTCAATTGTAGAGACTCTGCAACACGAGCACGAAAAGAGTGGTTCGGGAAAAGAAACTGGGAAATAGGTCTAATTCCCTGATCCCCGTTCTCTGATCCCTAAAACTTGGTACCTTAGCGACGAAATTCTTGTACACTGGACAAGAAAATGAACCACAGATTACACGGATTAGATAAACTAAAAAATCCGTGAAAATCTATGCAATCAGGGGTGGGCTTTTTTGGTTCTGACTTGGCCAGATTAGGAGGTCTTAT
>WFQT01000145.1 GCA_015486895.1 Anaerolineae bacterium | reverse complement strand
TCTGTCAATAGTCGTTACCAGCCGCGCTGGGCCAACAATTGTTCCTCTGGAATGTCGCTAATATTGATGCCAACCATGGCTTCTCCCAAGTTTTTGCTGACTTCGGCCAAGATTTCCGGCTCATCGTAGTGGGTGACAGCCTGGACGATGGCCTTGGCCCGGCGGGCCGGGTCACCTGACTTGAAAATGCCAGAGCCCACGAAAACGCCATCCATGCCCAGTTGCATCATCAGAGCAGCATCAGCAGGGGTAGCCACGCCTCCGGCAGCGAAGTTCACCACCGGCAGTTGGCCCAATTCCGCCGTCATTTTCACTATTTCGTAGGGAGCGCCGATGTTCTTGGCATAAGTCATCCACTCCTCGGGGGCCATGGTTTGCAAATGGCGAATTTCACCTAACACGGCTCGCGCGTGGCGTACCGCTTCCACTATATTGCCAGTACCCGCCTCTCCTTTAGTACGAATCATGGCTGCGCCTTCGCCAATGCGGCGGAGAGCTTCTCCTAAATTGCGGGCACCGCAGACGAAAGGTATTTTGAACTCCCATTTGTTGATATGGTGTTCTTCATCTGCCGGGGTAAGCACTTCGCTCTCGTCAATATAATCTACTCCCAGCGCCTCCAAAATCTGGGCTTCTACGAAGTGGCCAATGCGTACTTTTGCCATCATTGGAATAGTGACGGCTTCCATGATCTCGATAATTTTCTCCGGGGCGCTCATGCGAGCGACGCCACCTTGTGCCCTGATGTCTGCCGGGACACGTTCCAATGCCATAACGGCAACGGCGCCTGCCTCTTCGGCGATCTGGGCTTGCTCGGCGTTAGTCACATCCATAATCACGCCGCCTTTCAACATTTCCGCCAAACCTGATTTTACTGTAAAGGTTCCTGTTGTTACCATGATGCTATCCTCCTTGTTTACCTGATCACATTACCTGCGGCCAGGCAACGCTATGACATCCATGGCTATTGTACTCCAACTCATGGGGTAAATCAACATTACGCGTTCATCCCCCGAACCCGGACACAATGGGAAAGAGGTTAAGCACAGCTTACACAGGCTGGAAAAAAAGCATAGTTCCTTTTGCCTCCCAGATAGCCTCCAGAGGCCTCTCCGGCACCTCAGATTTACTTCGAAAGCCCTCAGGCACTGATAGTTGGAACAATTCTCCAAGACTGTGCTATAATCTTGTTGGTTAACGACAAAGAGGTCGTGTGGCAAGGAGGAAAATGGTGAGCGAAAAACGAAGTGAGCTAGTGAAACAATTGAATGTAGAAGAGATACGCCGAGACTTTCCAGTGTTAAGCCGAAAAGTGCACGGCGTGCCGTTGATTTATTTAGACAACGCGGCTACCTCGCAGAAGCCAATGGCGGTTATCGAAGCGATGAACCTCTTTTACCAACGAGAGAACTCCAACGTGCACCGGGGTATCCACACTTTAAGTGAAGAAGCCACCGCTGACTACGAAGCGGCGCGGAAGAAAATCGCGCGTTTCATCAACGCTAAAAGCTGGCGGGAAATTATCTACACCCGCAATGCTACTGAGTCCATTAACTTAGTGGCGTATAGCTGGGGGCTGGCTAATTTGCATCCCGGCGATGAAGTGCTCATCACCGAGATGGAACACCACGCCAATATTGTCCCCTGGCAATTGATCGCGGAGAGAACCGGCGCCACTTTGCGCTACGTACCCATTACATTGCAGGGCTATCTGGATTTAGACAAGCTAAATGGCCTGCTGACGGAAAAAACAAAGATGTTTGCCTTCACGGCCATGTCCAATGTTCTCGGTACCATTCCACCGGTGAAAATGTTAGTGGAAAAGGCCCACGCAGTGGGTGCACTAGCCTTAGTGGACGGAGCACAGGCTGTCTCGCACATGCCGGTAGACGTGCAAGCGTGGAATTGTGACTTCTTAGCTTTCTCTGCCCACAAAATGTGCGGGCCCACTGGCATCGGCGCTCTCTACGCCAAGCGGCAACTCTTAGAAGAAATGCCACCTTTCCTCAGCGGTGGCGACATGATTCGCTCAGTATGGATGGATCATGCTACCTGGAATGATGTGCCGCACAAGTTCGAGGCCGGAACACCTGCCATCGCCGAAGCGATTGGTTTCGGGGCTGCAATAGATTACTTGCAGAAAATCGGCGGCATGGAGGCTATTCACCGCTATGAGCAGGAGATAATAGCCGCGGCCATGACTGCTCTGCAAGAAGTAGAAGGGCTGCGGATGATCGGGCCTCCGCCTGAGGACCGGGGCGGACTGATCTCCTTCGCCCTTGATGGCATCCACCCACACGACGCAGCCGCTATCTTAGACCAGGATGGTATCGCTGTCCGCGCTGGCCATCATTGCGCCCAACCTTCGCACGACCGGCTGGGAATTGAGGCCACAGATAGAGCCAGTTTCTATTTCTATAATTTACCCGAAGAAATTGATATGTTAGTGCGCAGCTTGCAGCGTGCTCAGGCGATCTTCCACCACCCCTGAACAAAGGAGTGTTCATTCATGAATGATGATCTTTATCAAGCTAATATCATCGACCACTACCAACATCCCCGGCATTACGGACATCTGGAAAACCCAGATATCGTTTACCACGATGTCAATCCGAACTGTGGTGATGAGATCACCATTGAGCTAAAAATCGAAGATGATGTAATACGAGAAGCCTCTTTCACCGGCCATGGTTGTTCTATTAGTCAAGCCTCTGCTTCCATGATGATGGAAGAAATCCAAGGCAAACCATTAGCGGAACTACGCGGCTGGGGGAAAGAAGAAATCTTAGATTTATTAGGCGTTAAAATTGGCCCCGTGCGCATGAAGTGTGCACTCTTGCCTTTGAAGACACTGAAAGCCGGTGTTTGGGGGCCTTCTAATTGGGATGGAGAAGACGCTGATGATATGTAAAGTCAGCTATGGCAACGACTACCAGGTTGCTATACCAACGGATGGGAGAACCAAATTATAATGGAACTAACAAAAGAAAACATTCTACGCACGCTCAAGGAAAACGTCATTGACATGGAAATAAATATGAATATCGTCGATCTGGGATTGATCTATGGCTTGGATATCCTGCCGGAGGAGAAGAAGATAGCGGTCACCATGACGCTCACTACCCCTGCTTGTCCTCTTGCCCCCATGATTATTGGCGATGTAAAGAAATACCTCCACCTCGCTTTCCCTCAAATAGATACGGTAGATGTGAATCTAGTCTTCACGCCCATGTGGTCCCCGGCCATGCTGAGCGATGAAGCTAAAGACGAACTTGGCATTTTCTAAGTCCGCCATCGAATGAATTGATAGCGTGCAATTCGTGCCATTCGTGTCATTTGTGCAATAGGTGGTTGCAGTTTATAGAATAGTCGCCATGAGCTTACGCACACCACATAACGAACGAAATTAGTTTTTCTGTGTCTTTCCGTGCTTTTCTGTGGCTTATAGGAACAGAGAAGACGGCAGGTAGGCTGCTCTGTAGGTTTAGGCAAGAGATTGTGCAGACATGTACGAATCACGTCCTCGGCGGGGCCCGGGGCTACGCCGCGGCCAACCTACCCTACAGCCAGGCGATACACCCCCAGGATTGGGGGCCGGGGGGGCTATTTTCGGAATAGGAGAAACAGCCATGCAGGAACATCGTACTCTGACCCGGCCGCCGGGTCTCTTTTTTGAGGAATTTGTTATCGGCGATAAGATTGTCAGCGGCGGCAGGACGATTACAGAAGCAGATATCGTCAACTTTGCCGGCCTGAGCGGCGATTTCTACGAGCTACATACCAACGAACTTTACGCTCAAAAGAGCATCTTCGGCGAGCGGGTCGCCCATGGTTTACTAATCCTCTCCATCGCCTCCGGCTTACTCATGGGCGTTGGTTTCGCTGCCGAGACGGTATTAGCATTTACGGGCTTAGAGTGGCGTTTCCGGGCACCGGTCAAAATCGGCGACACCATTCACGTGGAAGCCACAGTCAAAGAACTAAAGCCGGCCAAACGCTTGGGCGGCGGCTTCGTGACCCTGACAGTAGCCGTCCGTAACCAGCAGGATGAAGTCGTGCACCGAGGCGAGTGGACGGTCCTCATTGCCGGTAAAGCGAACGCGTGAGAAAGTGAAACATCAGCCACAGCCACTGCAGCGGCAACACATTTACCTGCTCATGGTGATTATCTTAGTCGCAGGCTCAGGATGGCTACAATTAACACGCTTAGTGCCATCTAACGTCAACGCCGCGCAAGCCGCTGTGGCGGCCCCACGCCAGGGTTTCACCGCGCCGGAGATCGTGGTCACAGACCTGAATGACCAGCCCCTCGCTCTTATTTCCCCCCAAGGCGGCACTTTCTCCTGGACGGTAAGCTTCCTGAATACGTTACCGCTCTTAGCCGGCCACATCTGGAAGAAAAAGCTGCCGCGACTACCTTTCATAGACGCGCTCGCATGCGGCGTGGCACTATTTCTGCCGTTCTATAGCTTAGGCAACTTAGCCGCGGGGGATGCGTTCGGCCTACCCACAAACCTGCCCTGGGGCATTACCTTATGGGAAGCTAACCGGCAGCTAACACAGATTTACCTTTTCCTCGCCACACTAATTCTTCTCGGCGTACTCTGCCGGCGGCGACGACTGGCCGGCAGTGGTTGGCAAGCACTTATACTGACTAGCC